>CAZCUL010000101.1:0-7009 GCA_964501475.1 uncultured Verrucomicrobiota bacterium
AAAGGTTATTTTCGCTGGCTGGAATCGAAGGCCTACAAGATGCACGTGCGCGTTCTCCTGTCGCGCTACCGGGCCTATTCTCCCTGTCCGGCCTGCCAGGGCCGCCGGCTGCAGCCCGAGGCTTTGTTGTATCGGCTGGGGACGGCGGATGGGCGGTCCTTCACGCTCGCGGACTTCTACCAATTGCCGGTAAAGGACGCTCTGCGCCTGGTGGAACAACTCGCCGCCCGATACAAACCTGCCTCTACCGATCCGGTCGGACTGGTGCTGTCCGAAGTGCGCACGCGGCTGGGCTACCTGAATGAAGTGGGTTTGGGCTACCTGACCCTGGCCCGCCCCGCTCGCTCGCTTTCCGGCGGCGAAACCGAACGCGTCAACCTGACCACCTGTTTGGGCACGCGGCTGGTTAATACTCTCTTCGTCCTGGACGAGCCCAGTGTCGGTTTGCATGCCTGCGATACGGCCAAACTGGTGTCTGTCTTGGAGGCGCTTCGCCAGGCGGGGAATACGGTGGTGGTGGTGGAGCACGAGGCGAGCATGATTCGCGCAGCGGACCACGTGGTGGATATTGGTCCCGGTCAGGGGGAAGCCGGCGGACAGATAGTTTTTCAAGGCTCCTTTGGCGGTCTGTTGAAGAGCCGGGAGTCGCTTACCGGCCAATACCTGAGCGGGCGAAAGCGGATCGAGGTTTCAAAGCGCCGGCCGGTGGAAACGTCGAGCAAACAAACGCGGCTGGTTATCCGGGGAGCCAGCCGTCATAACCTGAGAGCTTTGACAGTTGAAATTCCGCTGAATCGCTTCGTTTGCCTGACCGGAGTGAGCGGATCGGGCAAGACTACGCTGGCTCGCGAGGTTCTTCTGCCGCTCCTGGAATCACACTTGAAGTCGAATGCTCGACCGCCGCGCTCTGAAAATGGGGAAGACGAAGACCTTTCGGACCGGGATTCCAGCGGGGTTGAGCTCGAAGGCTCGGAGGATTTGGGCGACGTGGTTCTGGTGGACCAGTCGCCCTTGGGCAAGACTCCGCGGTCCAATCCGGTGGTTTACATGGGGGCGTTCGACGATATCCGGGATTTATTCGCGCACACAGAGGTGGCAAAGCAGCACGGCCTCTCCGCAAGCGCTTTCAGTTTCAATTCCACACAGGGCCAGTGCGAGCGCTGCCGGGGAGCAGGCTTCGAAAAGATTGAGATGCAGTTCCTGAGCGATGTTTTCGTTCGCTGTCCCATCTGCGACGGCCGTCGTTACAGGACTCACATTCTGGAGGTCAAACTTTCCGCGGAAGGACGCCAATGGAGCATTGCGGACCTGCTGGAGGCGACCGTCGATGAAGTGTTGCAAGTGCTGGTCGGCTTTCACCATCTGCCGGCCGGCCGGCGGGCCGTGCAAGGCTTGAAGATGCTGCAAGCCGTGGGCCTGGGCTATCTCCGCCTGGGACAGCCCATCAATACCCTTTCCGGTGGGGAAAGCCAGAGGCTGAAGTTGGCGAGCCGCATGGCGGACTTCAGCCGGACTGACACCGCTGCCAGGAAACCAACCCTCTTCGTCTTTGATGAGCCCAGCACCGGGCTGCACTTTGAAGACGTCCGCGTCTTGCTTGGCGTGTTCCAAGGGCTCGTGGATTCGGGGCATTCTCTCCTGGTCATCGAGCACAATCTCGAAATCATCAAAAGCGCCGACTGGATTATTGATTTGGGTCCCGGGGCTGGAGAGGAAGGCGGGCAGGTTGTCGTCGCGGGAACTCCCGAAACCGTCGCCCGCAACGCCGGCAGCCTGACAGGAAGAGAGGTGAAGAAGCTGCTCTGACATGCAGATTGCGGCGTGCCTCCTGCAATTCCTTTGCGCATTGCAAATGGAGCCCAAGGCGCGGACGAGAGAAAGGCTTGCAGGCCAACAGGAACCATCGAACTGCCGATCGTGGCACGCCGAACGCTAAAGCCATGCAGGAACTGTAAATGGAAATCAGCATATGAAAAAGATAAGCAGATTCGGGATAGCGTTGGCCTTTGCGGCTGCTTTGGCGGTGGGGGGGATGGCCGGCTGCGCAGGCAACCAACATGAACGCAGCACCGGCGAATACATCGACGACAAGGCCTTGAACGCAAGGGTCAAAGGCGCTCTGGGCGACGACAAAGAACACAAATTCCCAGACGTCGAGGTCCAAACTTTCAAAGGCACGGTTCAATTGAGCGGATTCGTAAACACGAAGGAGCAAAAGGAACGCGCCGGCGAAGTTGCGAAGACGGTGGCCGGCGTGACGGAAGTCGTGAACAATATCACAGTCAAACCCTCTCAGTGAGGTTTGTGCCGCGTTGGCGGGAGCCATTTAGCAAACCGATAAAGCAATTCAGAAGGCGCCCGGCCATCATTGCTCCAGTTGCAAGCTGGAGCTTTTTCATCGCATTTTTTTGGAGAACGCTTCCCGGAATGGAACCAGCGAAGTGAGCGGCAGGTGGATTGGTTTGGATTAGGCCGAATTGCCTCGGCTTGCATCATCTCTGCCGTCCGGTAGGATTAGCCGGTCCCGGGCGCAACTGTCATGAAGATGCATTCTGATTCTCCGGTGTCGCGCGCGTTCACGTTGATCGAACTGCTGGTGGTCATTGCCATCATCGCGATTCTGGCCGCGCTGCTCCTTCCGGCTCTGGCAGGCGCCAAGGAACGCGGTCGCCGGGCCGCCTGTATCAATAATGTGCGGCAGTTCGTCATGGCGGCGCACCTCTACGCGAATGATCACGAGGACAAGCTTCCGCATGGGCAACCCGATTTCACCGACAGGGAAGACGAGCACACACCGATTCTCTCGACGGAAATGCGCCAGGCGATCATCGATGCCGCAGGCAGCGAAAAGATTTTGACCTGCCCATGGCTGGGCGAGCCGTTTACCGAACCGGCCGGCTGGTATTATGAGGATTTCGGTGGTTATGGATATGTGATTGGCTACAACTACCTGGGCGGTCACGAAGCGACGCCCTGGCCTTTATTGGGGCCTGCCAATGCCCAGTGGGTATCGCCGAGCACGCTGACCTGGACGAATAATGAGCCATTGGTCGCGGAATTGAACGCGTGGTCAAACAGCGAAGGCAAGACGTTCGCGCCACACGGCAAAACCGGCGCCATCCTCCAATCGGGCGATCCGGGAAACTCAGCTTTGGGCGGAATCCCCTCTGAGCAGATTGGCGCTGCGGGTGGGCATGTCGGCTTGTTGGATGGCTCCGTAAGTTGGAAGCCAATTGGGCAGATGAAAATCTACCGCGGCTCTCGAAAGTGGGATGACACCGGCTGTTTCACTGCCTGGTAGGCCGCCCCTCTATCAGCTCTCGAATCGCCGCGCAGCGCGCGAATTCATCGGAGCGCGGCTGTCCTCAGGCGACAGCGCTCGCGAATGCGAGAGGCGCCGGGGAACCCGGCCAGAACCATGCTTCGCGGCGCGCTGCATTTGAGCACCGCGGCGTTCCAGCGGGAAGAGACTTGCCAGTTGACTTCGGAGACTCCTCGCTGTCGGAGCGCCTGCTATTGGGGCGGTTTATTCAGGCGATAAATCCTGCCAGCCCCGGCAGTGTCCTCGACCACCACGTTGTCTTCACCCGCGCTGGCAGGCGGGGTGGAGACATCCGTCCAGGGCGAAGCGCTGAACTCCCGCGACTGCAAACGGAAATCGCTCACCGCTTGAGGCCAACTGATTTCGACTGAAGAGGCATTCGACTTTCGGCTGATCTGTAAGCGGGGCTGCGGCTCCTCGGCTGGCGTATAGGGCAGCGCCACGGCCACAATTTGTCCATCCGCATTCTGGACCGAGTTTCTCGCGTAAAAGACACCATCGACAAAGGCCGGCATGCCCCAGCATCGCCGCGGCAGAATGTACGACGACGGAGTCAAGGGCGAGAGGATGCTAAAGCCGGCGGGCGTGGCCGGAACCAAAAGGAGCTGCCCAACTCCGGTCAGGATGAGCAGCTTGCCGTCCACGGCGATGATGGACCCGGTGATGATGCCGCCCTGCGCCCAGCGGCGGAGGCCGGTGTCCAGATCAACGCAGACAAGAGTTCCCGAATCTTCCTTCGCTTCTCCCGTGAAAGAATAAAAGTGGTTGCTGAGCACCACTCCCGGGCTGAGCGGTGAAGCCAGGACCCCTGGACCGGCATGCCAATTGGTCGAGAGTTGTCCGTTGATGAAGGCCAACATCACGCTGGTGTGCGGTATGGTCGTGCCCAGGCGCGAATAGGATGAAACCAACAGCGCTCCTTGGTGGGGAATGAAGTCGGTGACGTTCTGCTCGAAATTGCTTTGCCATGGGATTCGCCAAATGACGCGCCCGTTCTCTTGCGCGACCACCGCCGCTTCCCGCCGGGCAAATAGACCGAGCGCTGGCACGCCATCAACCAGGCACGGCACCGGCGTCGCATAACCGTTGCGATTCGTGTCGGAAAGCCAAATCAGTTCGCCCGTCCGTTTGTCCAGCGCACATCCGTAAGCTCCTGCCCCCAGAATCAGCTTATTGCCCAAAACGAGCGGTGAGCTTCCGAAACCCCATTCGGAATAACGGGCGCCGAACGCACTCACTAGATTGGTTTTCCAGAGGGGGGCGCCGTTGGTCGCGTCAAAACAAAAAAGGTCCCCGTAATAACTCAACGTGTAAACCTTTCCCTCGTCCACCGTAGGGGTGGCATTCGGCCCGAAGCCGAAACTATTGTCCCCCAGATGGGCAGGGTAACCATGGGTCCAAAGAGTTCGCCCCGAGCTGGCCTCGAGGCAGTACACCAGATCGGTGCCGGCGCGGTTGTTGCCCATGGTATAAAGACGGCCCTGGCTGACGGTAATCGAGGAATATCCCGTGCCGACATTCGTCCTCCATAATACGGTCGGTCCGGTGGCGGGCCAGGGGTCCAGCCGGCCGGGTTCCGGCCAGATATTGTCCATGTTCGGCCCGCGCCAGCGCGCCCAGTCGGCCGCCTGCGTTTGAGAGAAAATTGAAGCGAAAAGACCGACAAACCAACACCCGAGGAACTTCATAACCCGCTTCGTTTTTAGCCGGGCTTATCCCGAATACAAGAGTAAACCGTCCCCTGCGGCCCCATCGGGCGACAGCGGGCCTCTCATTTGGCCGGCGCGCTGAAATTGAGAAAACCCAGGGTGCGGAGATTACGAAGTAATGCTGCTGATCGGTGGCGGCGCAATCCAGGGAGAATGTGGGAAGCCGGCCGCTTCAAGGCCAAAGCGCTCGAAAAAACCGGCCATTATCATTAGTCAGGTCCCGCTGGATATCCACTGTCCCGCCGGCGCCTATTCGCCAGATGCCAAGGTCTGCCCAGATAGGCAGCTCGCTCGAAACCTGGAGGCGATATGGAGCAGTCGGCGAGCCGGTCAAGCGGATTCGCACGGAACCGTCACCGGAAAGTATAATGGATTCGAATTCAGGCGGATTCTGCTGTCCAGCGCTCCCGGCCACGCAGTTGCGGGCAATCGAGAGCAGATAATCACCGGCATTGCTCGGGGCGGCAGCGGTTCCCGCGATGCTTACCCGGGCAAAATAAGTGCCCGTGCTTTCGACCCGGTAAACCAGCGCTTCTCCGGGAGCATGAGGAGTAAAGGCGTCCAAAAGAAAAGTGGTTCGGTTCGTGGATGAACTGGCGTTCTGGTCGTCAACCACGACACGCACGTTCCCCTCGCCATCCAGCAATTCCAGACGCGGATCAATCGGGGTGTTATCCCGCAACGGATCGCCATCCAGACTCAAAAAAACCACGTCCCCGGCCTGCGCATCGAAGCTGTACACATCAACATCTGTCGATGGCGCCGAACCGTTGAGCGTACCATAGAAATAGTTCTCGACGGCCGAACTGGACTGCAGAGGCGTATCATTGGGCTCGACTTCGAGGGCGGCCATGCTTAACGGCGGCTGCACCACAGCATAAAGCCGGTATGGTTCGAGACCCGACCCCGAAAACGGAGGACCGTTGACGCGGATAAAAGCAGGCTCTCCGGTAAGCGGGGTTCCCGCAATATTAGGCGCGAGCGACCCAAAGACCGGGTCGTTATCCGCATCATCGTATTCCAACACGTCATTCATCGTGGTAATTCGCATGTTGAAATCGGTCATGTTCGCAGATTCCGCGTTGAGAAAGGCGAAGAGGCGCGCGCCGGCCATGGGCTGGCCAACCGAAAAATAATCGCTGTCGTTGAAACCGAGAATGGAGCCGGTCACGGGACAATCAAGCCTGCCCGCTTCGTTTGGGGTGTCATTGGGTTCGGTCTCTCGCCGGCATCGCGTCACCTCGAGGCGGAAGTTGCTCCCCGCACTCGCGGCATGTTCATCGACGAAAATGAAGATCGTCTGCTCCCCGGCCAGCGACAGACAGGCAACCTCCTCAGAACTGCTGGCAATGGAACGGTTGGCGGCCCCCTGGCAATCCATCACCGTGGCCGGACCGGCTTCCTCCGGACAGGAACCCGCCACATAAAGCACCAGATCTCGCGCTGTGTTGTAACCACTGACCCTGATCGAGTAGTCGTCCGCCTCCGGAGCGGTGAAGCGGTAAACGACGTCGGGCCCCGCGGCGGTGGAGGTCTGTTGGCCGATTCCCGAAAAACAGGTGCTCGCGAGCGGCAATTGATAATCGTTCTGCCCGCTGCTCGTCGAGCCATCCACCGGCTGGTCGAGAAACACCTGCTCTGCCGTCGCGCAAACATCGTTGCTGGGAGGCGTTGTCAGGGTGACCCGAAGTTGAACGTTGCCGGCGGTCGGGCTGTCGTCGTCGTATTGGCCGATCAGGATGTAATAAGTGGTGCCTGCATTCAGGGTAACGTCGAGTTCGGCTTGAAACCGGCAGGAGTCGTCTTCGCAAGCCAAAGGGTCGAATGATCCGCCGCAACCGCTTGAAGAGGTGTAAATGGACATGACCGTATCCTCGACCGTAGTGGCGGTGGGCGCGTCGGCACAGGTGGAGATTTTATAGCGGGCCGTGGCGGCAGGCGTGAATACATACCAGACGGTGCGCAAGGTCTCAGGCTG
>CAZCUL010000102.1:0-2792 GCA_964501475.1 uncultured Verrucomicrobiota bacterium
AATCCGCTCGTCCGGTTCGGAAGGAGGGGCGAGGTTCAATCCCTCGCTCCTACCCTATCCGGGGACTACGGAACCACCGCGCGGTAGAAACGCATGTCGGGGGCGGGCATCGGATCGTTGATCTGCAGCGGACCAACCGGCAACGCAATGTTAGTAAGCGTTTGCCACGACAGCGGCATCGGTCCCAGTTCATCAACGTACTCCACGCGGTGCACCACACCCGACGCGCCATGCAACTGCAGGCTTCGGTCCGCCGCGATGCTAAAAAGACTCACTGAAACAGCACTTGAATTGGAGGCAGGTTGTGAGTCAGTGGGGTCGTCAATTCACAATTCACAGATCACGCCTGCAGTATCGGCGGCTTCCGATCTTTCGCGACGACCGAGCGGTCGGGAGCATTTCCTCTGGTTTCTGGTGTGGCTGAGTGGACGTTTTGCTGCCATCTTTCAGCCTATGTCCTGATGGAAAACCATTTCCATCTGAAGTGCGGGCTGGCCGCGGCCGAAGTTTGATGAAGCGGCCGGACTGGCAGAAGGCTCCGCAAGTCGCAAAAAATCTCCAAAGCAAGAATTTGTGAATTGTGAGCGTACGACCCCAAAGACAGTTTTCCCAGCAATTGACTGGTTGACGACGGTCATGTTGGCGACGTTCCCGATCGGTGATCTTGTGCTCCGGAACCGCCTCCCCGCGGGCATCCCGCATATGGCACTGAAGATTGTCGGGCTCGAAGTACACCTCCACCACACGCCCGGAGCCCCCCCTGTTCTCCAACTCCACGAAAACGAGCGTCTCTCGGGTTTCGGGGGTTAGCAGGTGCGTCCCTTGTATAGGAGTAGGCGGCCGCGAAGCCCGTCCGTCCATTTTGACTATTCCAGGTCCCAAACCCGTAACGTCTTGTCACTGCTGCCAGTGGCCAGCCAACGGCTGTCCGTTGAAAACGAAAGCGACGTGACCCAATTTTCATGCCCCACCAATCGCATCGCCAAACGTCCCGTCGCCAGTTCCCAGATCTCAACCGTTTTGCGCGCCGTCGCCGCAAGCCACTTTCCATTGGGGGAAACTGCAACACCGCGCGAGTCGTCGCTCGTCTCAAATTCGCGCGACAGCTTGCCCGTTTGTGCGTCCAGCAATCCAATCCTTTGATAGACCGTGTTGAACACCACGGTGGAACCGTCCGGCGTCGTTGTCACCCTCCAAACCTGTCGATCGGAGTGCCGCCAGCGCATTTTGCCGGACTTCAAATCCCAAAGCGTGACATCGCCGGTGCCTCCAACGCCGTCGCCTGTCGCGCCGAGGACGCCCGTGCCATCGGGCAGGAAGGCAACACCGTGAACGAGGTGGTTCGTCGTGCCCTTCAAGGTGTGCAGCAGCTTGCCCGTGACCGTCTCCCACACTCGCAGTGTGCGCATTGAATCCCCCGACGTTACCAGACGCGAATCACGCGAGAAGGCTACCTGTGGAATACCCGCTGTTTTGCTCTCAAGCAGGTGCTCCAGCCTCAGGGTTGCCGCATCCAATATTTTGACGCCGTCTCCGACTCGCAAGGCAAGCCATTGGCCGTCGGGCGAGAAGGCCGCGGCATGCGCCCGTTCCCCTAAATCCATGATCCGAATCGTTGTCGATGTTTCCACGTTCCACAACCTTCCCGTCTTGTCTTCGCTCGTGCTCAGAAGCGTTCGACCGTCCGGCGCAAAGGCAACATGCGTGCCCTTGGTGTGGCCCTCGAGCAGGATACCGTTGAGCGTACGAACATCCGCCGCCTCAGCGAACGTTGAAAACCCTACAACTGCGAAAACTGCGAAGTGAATTCTGAATCTTTTCATGCGCACTATCCTGCCAGCAAAAATCTTCGCGAGTTGTCATGCCAGTGTAATTGGATTGTCAATCAATTGTATGGGGCATGACCAGTTCCGGACCGCCCCTGTTAACGCCGCAAGCTGGCCGTCAATGCAGCACATGTCATGGCAACGACCAAGCTCAGGCACGGCCGCTGGCGCCTGCAACCGCAGCGACGTGACTGAGATCAAAGGTGAAAGGCAACGCATAGCGGCTGTTGCCTGGAGCACCTGTTTTGTTCGACCTGTTCACGCTCACAATCACCATCCCTCTCACGGTGAGCCGGACGTCCAACACGTCTCCAAACGGGGAATCCCACAGAAGGCAACAAAGGTAACGAAGACACCGAACCTCTGCTCCCTCAACGACAAGCTGAGACACGCCGGGTCTGAGACTCACGAATGCAACCAGAGCGCCAACCGGCGTTGCCTGGAGCGATTGATTCGGCGGGTAGCGTATGCGCAGGAATCATGACGGAGCAAAAACTGTGAGACGGTGCGCTCAAAGGAGGTAGGCGCTCCTGTGAACAGAATTGTGGCCGAAGCCGTCCTGACGCCGCGACACAAAGACCTCAACGTCGCTACTTGGACCCGAGCTGCACCGCTCACGAAAACGGATCATATCGGGTCCAGACGCCAGGAAAAGGCAAAACGCGGTGGGCTGCGATCGACCAGAACTGTTCACGTTCAGGAATTATGTGCTGAGCAACTGCCGAACGATCAGGCACGCCGGGCCTGCGGCTCAAGGCGACAAGACCAGCGCTCACCGGCGTTGCCTGGAGCGCCGTTGGTCCGGTGACCTGCGGCTCTGGTCCTCGTGTCACCACAAGACTCTACCCGCGGATTTCGCGGATGGCACGGATAAACCCCAAGCCAACCTGTCGGCAATCTGTATCCGTGAATCCGCGCCATCCGTGGTCCAATCGTCTGGGGCTGTCCACGTCCGCCGCAATCGAT
>CAZCUL010000103.1:0-8865 GCA_964501475.1 uncultured Verrucomicrobiota bacterium
TGATGCAGGGCAAATTCTCCTCGGTACGGGTGTCGTGCCATTCCACGACGAGGCACCCTATCGATACACGCCGGGGGTCGGTCTGGAATATTTAGGCACCTTTGGCGGCGAGAACAACGAGCCAAAGGCTATCAATTCGCAGGGGCAGGTGGCAGGTTGGAGCGAGTTAAGCAATCTGGATGTGTTCAGCTTTCGCTACACCGACGGCATCGGTCTGGAGAACCTCGGCGGCCTGTTCGGGGGAGAGGAAAGCAGCGCTCGCGCCATCAATGATTCAGGCTGGGTGGCTGGGGCTAGTGCCGAGCATGCCTTTCTCTTTCGGGATGACATGGGTATGGTTGATTTGGGGCCAGGAATCGCGTACGGGATCAACAACCAAGGCGCCGTCGTCGGGCGGGCCTTTGTCACAGAAGGTCATCCTTTCACCAGTGAGGAGGCTTTTCTTTACCTGGATGGACAGAGACATCTGCTGGGACGTATCGCGGACAGGTTCGGCGAAGGAAGTACGGGAGCTTACGACATCAATAACTCGAATGTGGTCGTTGGTATTGCATACATCTTTGACATCCCCCTGAATCCGCGGATAGCTGGGATGATTTGGACCGAGCATGAAGGAATGAGAGAATTGAATGATCTCATCGATCCAAACAGCGGTCTTTATGTTGTGTATGGGGGCGCGATTAACGATTATGGCCAGATTACAGGAAGCGGTGTTTTTCAAGATGGCGAAGTTAATAACTGGGGCGCCACTTTTCGCTTGGATCCCATCCCGCCACGATTGAGCATTCAAAGGGGGCCTGCGAATGTCGAGGTTTCCTGGTCGCCCGCCTGGCCGGGAATTGTTCTGGAGGGCACGGAGAGCCTGGTCGCGCCGGATTGGCAGTCACTCAATACCGGGGGCACGAACGTCATGATCTTAGCCATGGACAGCCCGCAGCGTTTCTTTCGCCTGAACCTGGAAGGCATCCGCGGCCTCTGCTGCGCGCCGCAGTAGAAGGAGCACCACTTTTATGAGACGCGCGTCGCGACCGTATTTCCCAGCCGGGGCCAGCATTGACTCGCCCTTTACGAATGCGCCTTTCCAAGAGTACGCGATCATGCTCGGAGCGGGGATCAACAATGTGGGAGAGGTTGTCGTGTACAAACTGGTGCAAGCAACCTTTCGATGCGACCTGCGGAGGCCGGGCTCTGTTGAAAAAGGTTCAGAATAGGTCTTGATGTCCTCGCGATATTCTGTTTATAACAGGGTCAAGGACCCCAAACCAAGGACACGCGAATGAAGATAGGCTCTTCTGTTTTTGGCGGCAATTATGGCCAGATTACGGGGAGAGGTCTTTATCAAGATGGTGAGTGCTCTTTCATCCGCTTGGTTATTTCGACCTGGAAACACATCTCGTGAACGCGAACTCCCGAAACGGGTGGAAGGGTGACCTTGGTTCCCGCATTGCAGCGGCGGTCGGCCTGCTGGTTTTGCTGATCACACTCAGGCCGGTTTACGAACAGTCCGAGGCACCCTCTCGAGCGAACAGTCTTGAGGCAGCAGCCGAGTTGCCGGGTCGGCCGGCGGTCACGGCAAGTGCAGGGCATGCGACGCGCTTCGCCTCCCGCGAGGAACCGTCCCCAACCGCCGCCGCGGAAGTGTGGGTTGCTTACGGAGCGGAATTTTGGCGGCGTGGAGTGCGAGAGGCGCGGCAATCGCGAGCGGTCGAAGGCTCGGTCCCGTCGCGGCTCACGGCCACGACTTCCCACGCGGCGCTGTTCAACGTGGCGGAGGTGATGGAGCGGGTGTCCAGCGCCATCGGGCAGAACAATGCCTCAAGTGAACCGGAATTTGAAACCTGGACCTATACTGCGCTCTTCCGGGCTGAGGGACTGCGGTTTACGGCGCATCCGCCAACCGCAGTCGCCGTAGCCGCGGTGCGCTACGCCCCGGATGTTGGGGCGCTGAGCGCGCGGATTCGCACGGCATCCGTGCGCCTCGGAGAACGCGAACTGCTGGCAGCCGATTACGATCCGCCCGGATGGCGCATCGTCGGCAATACAGCGCAGCGGCCGCTGGCGAACACCCCCGGGCTGACGGAACATTGCGAGACACGACGTGACGGGGTGGAACTGAGCTGGATACTGGGGCAGCGGCCAACACGTCCGGGCGAACTCGAGATCGTGGTGGAGGTCACAGGCGCGGACTTTGCCAATGTGTCGGCCAGAGGTCATCATTTTGCCGACAGCGAAGGCCGGGAGCGCATTCGATTTGGATCGAGCGTGGCCGTGGACACAGCTGGCCGCACCGAGGATTTGACCACACGCTGGGACGGGCAGTTCCTGAGAATCCGCGTTCCCGAAAGTTTTTTGGTGGAGGCGGTCTTTCCCGTGGCGGTTGATCCTGTCATCGGCGCGGAATTTGGGATGGACCAGCCGGTGCCAGTTCCCTCGCCGTGGGACCAACGAGAGCCGGCCATCGGCTCCAACGGCACGAACTTTTTGGTGGTATGGTCCGATGGACCGCAATTCTTTCGGCGCATCATCGGCACTCGTGTCACCTCTTCGGGACAGGTCCTTGATCCGGCGGGGCTGCGCATCAGCGCGGCAGGCGGGGATGACACCGCGCCGGCGGTGAGCGGCAACGGGAGGGATTACTTCGTGGTTTGGCGGCACGAGATGGACCAATTCGGCTTCGGCCTCGGGTCCATCCGAGGCAGCCGTGTGAGCGCGCTGGGCGAGGTGCTGGATCCCGAGGGGCTGCCTTTGTCCTTCGCGCCTCCTGCCGGCGGGCCGGTCATTGCCAGCGCTGGAGGGAGCTGTTTGGTCGCTTGGGAACAGAGTTTTCATTTCGGTCTTGGCTCGGTCAATCAGATCGTGGCGCGGGCAATTCCTTTCAGCGGTGGGTTGCCGGTGTTGACGAATCAGGTGCAGCGGCTCGCTCCAAACATGCTCTGGCAGCATCAGCCAGCCGCTGCCAGCAACAGCAGGGAGTACGTCGTCGTATGGGCGGAATCACCCGTTGGAGTAGCCAGCGACGACATTCGCAGTGTGCGGGTCGGCGTTGGGGGAGAGTTGCTGACGATGGAACCAGCGTTGATCAGCGTCGAGGCCAGTTTTCGGAGCTGGCCGGCGATCGCGAGCGACGGAACCAACTACCTGGTCGCCTGGGCGGCAACGCCGCCGGATGGACCGTTGTCCCAGCGAGAAGACCTTTTCGGCGCCCGCCTGACCGCCGATGGTTTGGTCTTGGACGCCGAGGGCATTCCCCTGGCGAGGGCGACCGAGGCGCAGCTTCAGCCGGGGCTATCCTTTGACGGGATCGGTTACCATTTGAGTTGGCTGGACGGAAGAGCCGGGGCAGGCCGCTTCGACATTTATTCCCGCCGCTTGTCCCTGGCCGGCTTGCCAAGCAGTCCGGAACGGCGTCTGGCACCGACCCAGGCCGGAGAATACAGCCAATCCGGTCAAAGGGTGGCTAGCGCGGGTGAGATGTCGCTGCTCGCCTGGGAATCATCGTCGGAACCGGTGGGCATTGCGGCGGCGTTGCTTTCCTCCGCCGGGGAAGTCGTGCTGACCCATGAGAGAGTGGCCACCCGCCGTCTGCCCAACAGCCAGGAAAGAGCGCGTGCTGCGAGCAACGGGCGACTGCTGCTCATGGTGTGGGAGGATACCCGTCCCAGCTTCCACGCCGCGAACACGGAGTATGACATCCTCGGGACGCGCTTGGCTCTGGACGGCACGATTCTGGATCCAGACGGCATAAGAATCAGCCAGAGTGCTTCCGACCAATTGCGTCCCGCGGTGGCCGGCGATGGCCGGGACTTTCTGGTGGTGTGGGAGGATTTTCGCAACCAGGCCCTCAGCCTTCGAGACATCTATGGAACAGTAGTGACCGAAAGCGGTACCGTCCTGTCGCCCACCGGCACGGCGCTTTCCGGCTTTGGCGATCAGCGGGACCCAGTCGTGGCTGGGACCACCAATGGATACCTGGTCGTGTGGGAAGAAGACCGTTATTCGGATCCGGATATCTACGCGATCCGAGTTGCTCGCGATGGAAGCCGGCAGGGGAGCGAGATCGAGATTGCGCGACTGCCGGCCGACCAGCGCAACCCGGATGTTGCCACTTCGGGCCAGGAGTATCTCGTCGTCTGGCACGACCGCCGAAACGACCCGGTGTCCGCGCGAGATATTTATGGAGCGCGGGTGATGCTGGACGGGCGTGTCATGGATCGGAACGGCATTCCCATCAGCATCGCGCCACATGACCAGCGGGATCCCAGCGTGGCCAGCAATGGCCCGGAATATTTGGTTGTATGGGAGGATGAGCGCGGGCGGGCGGGTTTCGACGTGTTCGGCGCCCGCCTGACGCGTAACGGCATCGTCCTGGATCCGCACGGCATCGCCATTGCCATCGCGCCGCGCGACCAGCGGAATCCAGCCATCGCCGCGAACGGTGCGGATTACTTTGTAGTCTGGCAAGATGAAGACCGCGGCCACGTTCGCGACCCGACGGACATTTACGGCACGGCAATACTCGGAGACGGAACCGTGCTGCAAACTCAGAGCGTGGGAATCGAGGCCGGCCCCCACTTCGAGGAACGCCCGACAATCGTAACGGCGGGCATGGGGTATCTCGTCGGTTACTTTGGTCCCTCAGCCGCGCACGAGGGAGCCAACCGCGTCACGGCGCGTTTCCTGACCATCGGGCTGGCGGCGCATTTGCGTCCGCCTGTTCGCGAGCCCGACGGCACCCTGCGCTTCAAGCTGGAGGGAGCTCCCGGGTTTTTTTACACGATCGAATTCTCCAGTAACCTCGTGAACTGGTATTATCTCGGTCAGGTAAAGGTGCCTGATCAAGGCATGGAAGCGGAGGTAATCGACACTCAAGCCACTGCGGCGTCCCGACGCTTCTATCGCGCCACCACCCGGCCGCTGGTTGACGATGATGGCGATTGAACCGCTGATATGAGTGACGACGAAGTGAATGTGGAAATGGATTCGGCAAACAATGCTGGGGATTGAGCTGCAAAATCCGGAGCTGCAGCTCCGCTATTTTTGAATTAGCCCCACACAGATCTATGAAAGTTATCGAAAGATCGGGCAACCGCCTGGCGCTTTTCTTTGCCATATCATTGCTCCCGAGGAGCCTGATGGCGACGAACGAGCCTCCGCAGGTCCAACTGATCCATCCCACGGATGGGTTGATCTATGGATGGCCGTCGGTGAAACGGCTCGAAGCGGAGGCGACCGATAGCGATGGGGAGATTGTTCGGGTCGAATTCCTGGAATCGGCAACCAACCTTTTGGGGACAGTCACCTCCGAGCCTTACAGGCTGTGGGTGACAAATGGTTTTGGCCACGGGCGCTCCCTGACCTTCTCAGCCAGGGCATTTGACAATGCCGGGGCCTCGTCCACATCCGAACCCGTAACGGTTTTTGTGTCCCTGGATCAGACACCCACTCCTGTAATCACATCTCCAAGGGATGGCGACGTTTTCGAGGCAGGAGAGGAAATCAGTTATGAAGTCACTCTTCAGTTTGCTGACGATAGCGGCCACAACAGCGTCGAGTTTTTTGTAGATGGCGAGTCTGTGGCATTGGATACGAACTTTCCGTACCGAACGACGCTGCAGGGCTTGGCAATTGGCCAGCATACGTTGCGGGCTCGGGCGACAAATCAACTTGGAAACCCCGGTTGGGGCCGGGAGATAACCATTTGGGTGCTGCGCGTCGAATTGCGGAATCCAGAGTTGCAATCGGACGCAGATTTTGGATTCTGCATTGAAGGGCTTCTGCCCGGAATCACCAATATTGTTCAGGGGTCGTCAGATTTCCTGAATTGGGAATCGGTCCTGACCAATGTGGCCGAGACAACCTCGGTAAAAGTGGTCGATACGAGCGCGCCGCTGTTTGACCGGCGCCATTATCGCGTCCTGGTTCCACGCCAGTAGTGGCTGCTGTTTGAGCCAGTAAGGTAGTCGCCGACGTCAGTTGGCGCTGATGATCTGAGATATGCGCGGACTCACGTCCCGCGACGCTGGAGTTTGGACTGGGCGCGACATTTACCGAGTCGCTGGAGCCCGAGAAGTCTGGCGCCCATTCACCGAAACGGTGAGTTGCACCCATCCGAACCATCCAGGACCACGGCCAAATCAGGATGGATTGCCGAGTTTCAGGCGCGGGTCATCCTCAACGATGCGATCGAAGTTTTCCCAGCCGGCGTCATTCATCTCATTGAAGACGCGCAGATAAATGGCGACCGGCTCGGGCGGGTGTTTTTGCAGCAACAAGTCAATTGCGCGCCGAACCGCGTCGTCTTCGACCGATTGGGGAAGCGATTCGACCACGCCGTTCTCATGCGGAATCTGGAGAGCATCGAGAAAATCAGCCAGCAAGGCGCTATGTTTCTTGATCAGCCAGGTCCGCAATGAATTGTCGGCCAGGACCGCAAGGGCCGGACGCCCCAGGGAGGCGGCCAGGGCTGGAAAACGATTCGCACGAGGCTGCCGGTCCAGAAAAATCGGGCGCACTTTGCGCACTTGCGCCACTGCAACAACGACGGTTCGATAAACCTCTTTGTCGGATTCGGCCAGCGCTTCCATGATTCCCGCGCCCAGGGCCGGCGGGAGCGCCGCGAAGACTTCGTAGGATTTCATGGAGCTGTTTTCGAGCCCCTTTCAGCCCGGCAGAGGTTCCGGCCGCATTCGACTGAATGCATCAGCATCATTTCCGGAGACATAGTATTTACGCAGAAGAGAAGCAATCCCCCATTTGGCGCTGCGAAGCGAGCCGCTGCAGAGCGGGAGCTGCGGGACGGCAACCTCTCCGCGCGTATTTAGGGTCTGTCCCAGAACAGAACTCCTTGCCTCCTTTGTCGGAAACCTTGTCGATTGGCGGGTATTTCGACAAAGTTGGCCGACAAAGTTTCGAAACCGACGATTTTGGGACAAGCTCTATTTACGCCACCGCTTTCGCCGCTTCCAGGTCACTCCGCCGTTGGGCCATGCTCTTGAAGAACTCGTATCCCTCGCGCAGCCGGCGCACGCAGACGCCCTTGTCCTCGAGCATGGTTTTAATGATGCGAAGAATCGGTTTGGGCCGCAGATAATAGCGATGGTAGAAACGTTCGACGCTTTCGAAAATCTCATCCTTGCCCAGGCCGGGGTATTCGAGCGCGCTTTGCTGGAACCCGTCGTCTTCCACCAGGTCCGTTTTGTCCTTCTTCACGAACCAGCCATTGAGCCGGGCTTGGTCGTAGAGTTCCGTGCCGGGATATGGGGCAGCCAGGCTGACTTGCAGGCTGAACACGTCCAGTTCCTGAGCGAAACGGATGGTTTGCTCCACTGTTTCCCTGGTCTCCACCGGCAGGCCAAGGATAAAAGTGCCATGAATGATGACACCGGCCTTATGGCAATCCTTGGTGAATCTGCGCATTTCGTCGGTGGTCACGCCCTTCTTAATGCGCTTGAGCGTTTCGTCATTGCCGCTTTCATAACCGACCAGAAACAAGCGAAGGCCGCAATCTTTGAAAAACTTGATGGTGTCGTAGTCGAGGTTCGCGCGGCTGTTGCAGCTCCAGGTCAGGCCGAGTGGCGCGAGCTTCCGGGCAATTTCGCGGGCGCGCGGGAGGTTGGCCGTGAAAGTGTCGTCATCGAAGAAGAACTCCCGCACCTGCGGAAAGAGCTTCTTCATGTAGGCCATTTCGTCGGCCACGTTTTGGGCGCTCCGAACACGGTATTTGTGCCCGCCGATGGTTTGCGGCCAGAGGCAGAAGGTGCATTGGGCCGGGCAACCGCGCCCGGTGTACATGCTCACGTAGGGATGAAGCAGATAACCGATAAAATACTTCTCGATCTGGAGATCGCGCTTGTAGATGTCCGCCACCCAGGGGAGGACATCCATGTTCTGAATCAACTCCCGTTCCGGTGTGTGTTTGATCTTCCCGTCCCGGTCGCGGTAGCTGAGCCCGGCAATACTCGGAAGGTCCCGCCCTTCGGCCACTTCCTTGCAGGTGAAGTCAAATTCCTTCCGGCCCACCCAGTCAATGGCGGGCGAGGCCTTGAGCGTCTCAGTGGGCAGCACCGCCGCATGCGCGCCCACAAAACCAATCTTCGTCTCCGGTCTCTGCGCTTTGATCGCCTCAGCCACCTTGCAGTCGTTCTTGAGCGACGGTGTGGAGGTATGGACGACCACGTGTTCGTAGTCACGGGCAATGCGAAGGCATTCGTCCTGGCCAATGTCATGAGGCGGACAATCGAGCAGGCGTGAGCCCGCGGTGAGCGCGGCCGGTTGGGCCAGCCAGGTCGGGTACCAATAGCTGGTGATTTCGCGCCTCGCCTGATAACGCGAGCCTGCGCCGCCATCAAAACCGTCGAAACCGGGCGGACTGAGGAAAAGAGTTTTCATTCCATTATCGAGCGTGAGTTGTCCATTCCGCCGGGCCGTGGAGCTGCTGCTGTTGCCAGCACCCGCCCGCCCACAGCGTTACTCTGCCTTGACTTCAAATTTCTTTCCGGTGCGGATTCTTCTCAGCAGGTCGTCGCGTTGGGAGGAATCGCCATCGCCACAGGCGCCGTGCCCATTACCGTTTCCCGCCGGCGCCGGCTCGGACGGGCGCGCCAGAAAGACCGATTGGGCGTGACTGAATTTGGGGGTGCCGTTGACCTTGGCGGGCGTGCCGTTGATCGCTTCTTTGGCTTCGGCGAGGTGGCCTTTGCCAACAGAGAACCCATTGAAGGCCTGGACCTTGTGTCCATGGACGTACGGCTTTGGCTTGGGGGCGAAGTTGTATTTCATGTTGAGCCACGAGTCCCGTAAGCTAGGGCTCAGAGCGCCGCTGGGATCGTAACCGCAATGGACCATGCAGTTTTCGCAGCGGGGATC
>CAZCUL010000104.1:0-8710 GCA_964501475.1 uncultured Verrucomicrobiota bacterium
AACACAGCGAATTCAACCCGTCAAAGGACGAAGCGGTCCATTTGCTCCAAATCTGGATTCAGCCGGATGCGAAAGGCGTCCAGCCGCGTTATGCGGAGAAGTCGTTCAAGGACGCTGTCTCCGGAACGCTGCACCTGGTCACGAGCAAAACAGGCCGTGACAGTTCCATCGCCATCCATCAGGACGCCGACCTCTGGCTCGCAAAACTCGGTCCGGGTGATCGCGCCACTCATAAACTCGCGCCCGGACGTCATGCATGGATTCACGTGGCAGAAGGTGACGTGACGCTCAACGGCAAAGATTTGAGCGGCGGCGATGCCGCGGCGGTTGGTGAAGAAGGCTCGCTGGAACTCAGCGCAATCAAACCGGCGCAAGTCCTTTTGTTCGATCTGAATTAACAGCTGCCGGGCTTTGCCAACCGGGGCCAATGAACTCCCGCGGCGGCCGATCTGAGAAGCCCATTTTGGCTTGCGGAAAAAGAGAGCCGACGTCGGCGCCTCCAGCTTTTGTGGCGCGCCCGTGGAATAGCTGAAATGACGGCAAGAATCGGGTGGGTTAACTCCACGGTTTCGTTAAGCTCGCTGCATGGATGATTTTACTCGAGTCGCCGCCGTGATCCGTTACCTGGACGAGAATCACCGCAGCCAGCCGCCCCTCGCTGAACTCGCCGCCGCCACCGGCCTGAGCGAGTCGCATTTTCACCGGCTCTTTCATCGCTGGGCGGGAATAACGCCCAAAGACTTTGTTCAGTGCCTGACGGTCGAGCATGCCAAGCGCCGCTTGCGCGAGTCGGCCAGCGTCTTGGAGACAGCGCTGGACGTGGGCTTGTCCGGCCCCGGGCGGCTGCACGATTTGCTGGTGACCATCGAAGCCGCGTCGCCCGGTGAGTTCAAAAGTCGGGGCCAGGGCGCAACCATCGAATGGGGCCTGGCCGGCAGTCCGTTTGGCTGGTGCATAATCGGCTGGAATGCGCGCGGTATTTGCCATTTGGCTTTCCGCGACACGAAAGAGGGCCTCGGCGAACCGGCCGAACTCCGCGGGGATTGGCCAAAGGCAAAACTTGCTCGAAACGATCGCGAGGCGCGCCGGCAGGCGGAAGTCATCTTTAACCGCAATGGTAATGACAATGGCAATGGCAGTGGCGGCTCCCGTGTTCCGCTGAAAGCGTTCGTGCGCGCCACGCGGTTTCAATTGAAGGTATGGCGCGCTTTGCTTCTTATCCCCGAGGGTTGTGTTGCCAGTTACCAGTCCGTTGCCAACATGATCGCCAATCCAGGATCGGCCCGGGCGGTCGGCGCGGCTTGCGGTTCCAATCCGGTGGCCTGCCTGATTCCATGTCATCGGGTTATCCGCGAGACCGGCGTGGTGCGGGGTTACCGCTGGGGCGACACACGCAAGCGCGCGCTCCTGGCGTGGGAATCGTCACGCCACACAGGCCGGACCAGCTCCATCAGCAACGAAAGCCTTCGTAGCTGCGAACCATGAAAAAGACTAATCTCAACCGGATGAAATGGACGGAACACAAGTCGCCCAAGGGGCGCTTTCATATCTTTTATCGCGATGTCGCCGCCGAATTCGCGAAGCCGAAGACCGGCCCGAAGCTGCCCGGCCTGGCGCCATTCGAAGTGGAGATGGACCGCCTGCCGCCCGGGGCCACCAACTATCCTTTCCACAGCCACGTTACCGAATGGGAATTTTACCTCATCGTCTCGGGCACCGGCACGATGCGCGCGGGCAGGAAGCGGGTGAAGATCAAAGCCGGCGACTGCCTCCTCAACCCGCCCGGCGAACCGCACCAGATCGTCAACACCGGCAAGGAAGACCTGGTTTATTACACCGTCGCCAACAACGCGCCCATCGACGCATGGCATTACCCCGACTCCAACAAGTGGGGCTGCCGATTCATCGGGAAGCACTTCCGGCTGGAGAAGACGACTTACTACGACGGCGAGGAGTGACTGACGCCCGGATGCGCGCCGCGCAAGCAAGGCGGGTATGGCTTTAGAAACTCGACGAGCACTGAGTTGTCCTCCGGTTAGATTCCGGCCATCGCCTTGCCTGCGATCCATCCTGTGGTCCAGGCGGCTTGGAAATTGAAACCGCCCGTCAATCCGTCCACGTCCAGCAGTTCACCGGCCAAATGGAGTCCCGGACAGATCCGGCTTTCCATGGTTTTGAAATTCACCTCGGCGAGCCGGACACCTCCGCACGTTACAAACTCGTCCTTGTTCAGGCTTTTGCTGGTGACCGGAAGTTCCGTTTGCAGCAATTGACGGGAGAGCGCATGCGCGCTGGTCCGCGTCAGCCCGGACCAGCGCGTCTCGGTGACGATACCCGCCGCGGCGGTCAATCGTTCCCACAATCGGGCCGGCAAAGAGAAACAAGGCGTGCGGTAAACTGTCCGGGCCGGATGCCGTGCGCGCTGGGCCGCGAGCTCACGTTGGACTGTATGTTCGATCTCCTCCGGAACCCAATTCACGCGGACGATAAAGCGATAACCCATCGCGTGCAGCGATCGGGCTCCCCAGGCGGACAGACGCAACACCGCCGGTCCGCTCATTCCCCAGTGAGTGAAAAGCAACGCGCCGGATGTTTTTAACGCTGCTTCAGCCACGGCCAACCCGGCGTCTTCTACCGACACGCCAGCCAACTCCCGGACCCAGGGAGTTTCAATGGTGAACGTAAACAGGGACGGCACCGCAGGTTCCAAAGTGTGTCCAAGAGCAGCGGCAAGGCGCGCGCCCACGGCAAGACGACTCCCGCCCGTGGCCAGCAAAAGGCCGTCGCACCGCCGGGATTCGCCGTTCGTCAATTGAATCTCGAACCCGCCATCCATCCGTGCGACATCTTTCACGCCGATGCCCGCGACCAATTCGACCCCCGCGCGCTTGGCCGCCGCAACAAGGCAATCAACGATCGTTTCCGAGGAATCCGTGACCGGAAACATGCGGCCGTCGGCCTCGGTCTTAAGCTTTACGCCGCGAGACTCGAACCACGCGATGGTGTCGCGCGGCTGAAAGCGTGTGAAAGGTCCGAGCAACTCCTGTCCGCCGCGGGGGTAATGGGAAACCAGCGCGCGGGCATCGAAACAAGCGTGGGTGACGTTGCACCGGCCGCCGCCCGAGATGCGGACCTTCCCGAGAAACCGGGGCGCCTGTTCGAACAAGGCGACCGATGCGCCGGGCTTGGCCTCGGCACAGGTAATGGCTGCAAAGAACCCCGCCGCGCCCCCGCCGACAACGATGCATTTCTTCCGAATGGACGGGCCTTTCCATTTTGCAGCAGACGAAGTTACGAGGCTCATTCTTTGTCCGTGTTCGCCCGCGCCGTGAGTGCGGAACCAATGTCAGAGTCTCCTGACGTCGTCTTCTACGGGTTGAAGAGCTTCGTCACCTTCACATCCACCGCCGAGGCCGTAGAGTATCCAATGCCGCGACCATGACGCGGTGGAATCCACCCGGTTCACCGCGAGCCAGCCTGGCGCCGGCCCTCGTCCAGATCGATGAATTCAAACATCGTCTGCACCGTGCCGGGCGGCAAACCGACCTCGGCCAGACGTTCGTTCAACCGCTGCGTCCCGGCATCGCGCCAGCCCCGTTTGGTCATGAATGCATTCCACACTTCGATTTCCTCCTCGCTCGGCTGACGGCCGTGTGCGAACGCCCACGCGAGCAGCTCCTCATCACTGCCGCCCTTGAGCGTTTCCGCTTCGCACGCCGCGTAATCGATATGGAGGAACCTGCAGCAACGTGAGTCAAAGCTCCCCTTCATGGTCGTCCCCCGCGCCGCCTGCCAGCCCTCGGGCAATTTCCCCGCCGCCGCGAGCCGGATCTTGTCCAGCATCCGGCCGAAATAGACGAGACCGTTGACCTGATCGAAAGGGCTGCGAAGTCCGGGAATGATGGTCGGATAAAGTTGCGCCATGCCCGAGCAAAACATTTTCCACGCTGAGCCGCAAGAGCGCTTGGTCCGATGGGTCCGATACTGAAGGAGGAGCGGCGGTTGTTCCGCTTCTTGAACCAGCCGCATCACTCGGCCCGCACCGTCGGTGAGCGAGCGGAAATTCCGTTTTCGTTGAAGGCTTCGATCTGGAAATAGTAGCCCCGGCTTTTGTCCATCGCCCGGAAATAGTACTCATTCGCGCCATAGACCATGACGCTCGTGTAGAGTTTGTCGGGAGCGATTCCGGCGCGGATGACATACCCCGTCGCATCGGGAGACATCCGCCACTTGAGCCAGGCGTTGCGCCGGTCAGAATCGCCGCGCAGCACGACGAAATTCTGAACCAGCGCTGGCCGCGCGCCGCGCCCGTGGCCGAAAACCCTCAGCCCGCTCAAGGCGAACTTGCCGGTCGGCACGTGCAGGTTCTCCAACCGGACGTGGCGCGTGCTATCTCGGCTGGCAGGAATCGCTGACGCTGCTGGCCAAGCTGGTCGAGGCGGAGATACCGGACCACCAATAATCGTTTTGCCGACGAAGACATCCCTGCGGAGCGGTTCGTACTCGCACCAGAAGTTAGGGAACTGCGGATCTTGCTGCGGCAGGTCTGCCTGAAGCCCGGACTTGGCTCCGCTGACAATGCCCGCGCGCTGGACCGCGGCCTTTTGCGCAGCAATCTTCGCACGAGGGGTCGATAATATGGCGATGGCGTTCTTGAAGGCCGATCACGGAATGGAGTAGTTTCCGTCCCCGATAAAAGCCCACATACATCTGCTCGGTGGCATTGCGGCGCTCTGTTTCATCGCCACAACGTCCGCGCAACTCACCGTCTCGATCACGGAGCCGGCTGATGGAACCGTGCTCTTTCAGCCGACGAACATGCCGCTGCGGCAACGGTTGAGTGCGTCGATTGATCCTTGGTCATCCGATGCGAGCGTCAACTTTTTCGACGGCGCCAACCACATCGGCGGGGCGCTGGCCCGAGATCAACTTTCGGTGGTGTGGTCCAACGCCACTTTCGGCACGCACGCGTTGCGGGCGGTGGCCAATAACGATGGCGTTGGAGCCACATCGACGGTGGTGCACGTCACGATCGAGCCCGGTGGCGTCGGAATCGTGACCAATGGCGCGCAATGGAGATATCACGACCATGGCGTTGATCTCGCGACGGCGTGGCGGGGCACGAACTACGATGACTCTCACTGGCCGAGTGGCATCGGCCTGTTCGGCTTTGGAGACTGGGAGGAACTAACAACGTTCCTGCGGTCGTCCGACACGAACAACCAGCCAATCGGCACGTTTTATTTCAGGCACCTGTTCCTGGTTTCGGACCCGTCGCTCTACTCGAACCTGGTCGCGTGGTTGGTCGTGGACGACGGAGCGGTGATTTATCTGAACGAGCAGGAGTGGTATCGCCACAACATGCCGGCGGGCGAAATCAACTACAGGACGCCCGCCGTGCGCGCGGTTGCCAGGCCGGAGCAGGACGCCATCAACAAAATATGGCTCGACCCAAACCGGCTTCGGCCTGGGCTGAATACCATCGCGGTGGAATTGCACAATGCGAGCACCAACAATCAGGACGTGAGATTCGATCTGGCATTGGTGGCCAACGCTCCCTTCAGTCCGCCGCCATTGAGGGCAGTGCGGTGGGCGGGAACCGACGTTCGGATCTCTTGGCCGATGGATTACGGCGGCTTCGTCCTCCAGTACATTACCAACCTGGGTTCCGACGCATGGGAGACGATTCCCACTCCGTTGCCGGACGCATTCCTCCGCCAATTCGTAGTGCGCGAGCCAGCCATTGGGCAGCGGTTCTATCGGCTGGCCTGGCCGTGACCAAAGTGGAAGCGTGGCTCTTTCTCCGAACGTGCGAAGCGTCGCAAAAGGGCGTGGCTTTCTGCGGAACTGAGTTGAACATCACGCAGGAGGGAATCCCCGCGGCCATTCCCGCCGAGGCGTGCTATCTCGGCTGGCAGGAATCGCTGACGCTGCTGGCCAAATTGGTCGAGGCGGAAATCCCCGATCAACGGTGATGGCGACAGGTTGAGGTTTTCAGGAAGCAAAGCGCAGCTCTGCCGCTTGTTCTCGCCGCGATGCCACGCAAGAGCGGTGTTGAGTGGGCGCGATAAATCCAGGTGGATTCCTTCGCCTTGCCTTCGAAGCGCGGCAACGAACGCCAGAGTTGCAGAAGAATTTGCTGAACGAGATCGTCGCGGTCGGCGTCGCTCGGAGCGAACGTGCGAGCCACCTTGAAGACCAATCCGGTGTGCTGTTTCAGCCAACGCCTGAAAACCGCCTCCCGGCTGTCATCGCTGGCTGGCGGCGCAATTATCTCGCCCTAATAGTGACGAACGGCGCTGTTTTCTTACAACGAATTGGCGAGTGACGTGGAGGTCCGCGGATATCCGCAGAGCGCCCGGGCCTGAGGATCACGCCGGTTGAGTTCCGACTACCGTGCTTCGGTCATTTTGTCTCGTCCCACTGGCGGACAATCCACGCCGACACATCATGGAGCTGACGTTCCGCGGTGCTCGTCGAATGCTCATGGCGCCGGACAATCTCCCGGAGCCGTTGCACCCGGTCGAGATAGGGTTGCAGCCGCTCCTTCGGCCACCTTTCGCGTTTGGCCTGCTGCTTGAGATCGGCGGGCCGATGAAGCCACGGCGGCTTGAACCAATCCGCTTCACCGAACCAACAGTCCTGCACGTATAACACGTCTTGAATACTTTGCGCGTCGGCGTTTGGACCGAATAATTCGCGGCCCAGGATTTCGTGAAAGGCGCTGTCGGCGAGCGCGGGCTGGCGGGTCCATTCGCGATAGGCAATCCGATTCACGCGCACGGGCAGCTCGTTCAACGGCATTTCCCCATCTCGCAGCCACGCCAGGTGAAACGGCTTTTGCCGCGGCTTGTTGCTCTCGGGCGGACCATCGATGCAACTGAACGGCTCGCAGGAGGTGATGTAGCCGCTCAACCCACGCTGCCAGGCGAGCCGCGCGCCGTCACGAATCTTCGCCGGCGTGCCGATAGTCAGGCCGTCGTTCCAATACACGCTGCTGCGCGCCTGCTTCGCCAGCTCATCGTGAATCGGTGCGCTGTGCGGCGTGAATGAGAGCGACCAGCGCGGATCGAACTTCTGCCGCGAACCGCCCACACTGAACTCCGGGACCTGGTTGGTGGAGAAGTAACGCGGGTAAACGAAGATCAGCGCATCGCTCTTCGCCCGCCACACGTCGTCGGAGATTTGCCGGACGAAGGCGAATTCGTGGTCGAAGAATTTGCCGCGGCAATCCGCGCAGTAACAAATCGCGTAGTCCGACGACTCAATCAGCAAGCCATCGGCATTGGGATAGAACTGGAAAAACATTTCCCGCACGTATTCGCGCATGAATTTCTGCGACGCCTCCTTCGCCGGGCACAGGGCGTAACCCCACGCGTGCAGCCCCCACAAGTCCGCCGGCTGCCCGGTTTTCTGGGTGGCCTTCAGTTCCGGATGATCGAGCGGATACTGGTTGGCGCCGTCGTAGGCGAAAGGCGTGAAGCCCAGCACCACCTTGATGCCCTTCGTGTGCGCGTAATCAATCAGTTCACGCGCGTAATCGTGCTCCACATTCTTGTGCCCGGCGTTGTAACGCCACGTGACGGGAAACGCCTTCGAACGAAACCCGCCCGCCGTCCACAGTATGAGGAAATTCGCGCCGTCCTCCTTCATGCAATCGATCATCTGCCTCCATTCCGGCAGCCCGAACGTGGGCATGCGCATGAACGTGGTGTAATAACCGCGGATGGCAAACGGCTCACTCGTGGCCGCCGCAGCCAGCACGGTGGTCGCCAGGAGGAACAGAAAATGCAGACAGCGCTTCATACATTGATGGACGCAGGGCCGAATCACGCCACGAAAAATCAGACTCTGAGCGAGCCACGGAACGCCCGGGCACTGTAGTAAGACTGCGCGCCGTTGTGACCCACGAAGACGCGGCCGTAGCGGCGATCACAATAGAGCGCGCCGCCGAGTTCTCTGATGTCCGTCGGCGTCTTCACCCAGCTCGACGTCTTCGTATCGAACTCTCCCAGCTTCTGCAGCTCGAAATATTGTTCTTCCGTCAAAAGCTCGATGCCCATGGCCGCAGCCATGTCCATGGCGGTGGTTTTCGGTTTATGTTCCTTCCGCGATTCCAGCCCTTCACGGTCGTAACAAACACTGGTGCGGCCTTTGGGACTTTCCGCTGAGCAATCGAAGAAAATATACTCGCCGGTCTTCTTGTCACGATCCACGACGTCCGGTTCGCCGCCCGTTCGCTCCATCTCATGGAGCGACCACAGTTTTCCCCCACTCGCTTCCAACCGTGCCGCCACGTCCTGCCATCTGATGCCCTTGTGGCGGATCACGTTCTTCTCGAAACGGTCCTTCAATGTCTCGAGGAGTTTTTCCCGCTGCTCCCGGGACAGTGCCTTCCGATCGTCGATGTTGTTTTTCATTTGTTATATAAGCTCGTCGATTTCACCCCGCGTCGTCGCGCGCTCCTTCACGTGAACACAGATTGTATGTCATTGCGAGAAGCTCGACCACGCCCAAAGGGGCTTGCGTGGAAGGAGCAATGAACTTCCCAGCATTGTCATGGCGAGGAGCGAAGCGACGTGGCCATCCATCTGATCCTTCCAATCCCTTGGATTGCCGCCGCTGGCAAGCCTCCTTGCCAAGGAACACACGTTTGTCAATGCGAAGGAGGGCTGCCGACTGCGGCAATCCAAGGCAGGGATCAGACGGA
>CAZCUL010000105.1:0-2891 GCA_964501475.1 uncultured Verrucomicrobiota bacterium
ATAATCGATGTCGGTTTTGCCATCTTTCGCCGTTGGTTGACGGGGCTGCCGGTCTTTCGCCCCGACCGGAAGCATATTCATCATCAGTTGCTCGAACTCGGCTTCTCGCGCGAGCGGGCGGTTCTGACGCTTTACCTGTTCTCCTGCATGTTTCTCTTTGCGGCGTTCGGAGTTTTTTGGTCGCAAGGGCGGCTGCTGCCGCTCTTACTCGGGATGGCCTTTGTCATCCTGGCCATTGCGGCGCGCTCCTTTGGCTACTTGAAGCCGTGGCTGGCGGTGGGCCACTGGCTCGGGCGTTCGCTGGCGCAACGGCGCGAAACCCGATACGCCTTGAGTTTGAGCCAATGGCTGCTGATCGAGGCGGAACGGCGCCAGACGCTGGACGATCTATGGCTGGAATTTCAATTCCTGCTCAAAAAACTCGGGTTCGCCCAGGTCAGACTCAATTTGGGGGACGACGAGCGGGCCTGGCTCTCGCCTCAGACAAAGTCTTCCTCGGGTCAATGGCAGTATTGCCGGCACGATCTCGGAGACGGCCACGTCCTCGAACTTTGGGCCGAGAGGGAACTCCTGGGTGATACCTTTAAGCTTCTGGCGGAACTCGTGGCCGAAACATGGCTGAAGACCGCCCGTCGCTGGAAGGAATGGCATCAGGCTCCCCTTCGTTTCGGCGCCGTCTCCTCGGGCGACACCGACCGTTTCGAACAAAGGCTCATTCGCGTTTTGGCGCCGGTGGGCAGTTAAGCACAAGGTCATCCTATGCGCTCGACACCAAGCCGGGTTGCAAGAACGGACTTGTTTCAGGCTCCCTGCGGCTGTCTCGCTCCCTGGTCACGACAACTGAAAGCCTGGCCTGACATTTCCGGACGCGAAGACAAACCATGACCCCCTATGCCGGCCCATCCGATTTCTCCCGGCCTTAGCCTGCAAATGGCGGGCGACTCTCCGCCTGCCTTGCGCGAACTGCGGTCGGGCCCGCGCTGGCTCGTGGACGCGCCGCGCTGGCTGCTGGTGGCGGGGCTGGTTTTCGCGCCCTGGGCTTACGGATGCACGGGGGCGGTGGCCACCCTGACGCTGAATGCGATCCTGGGGCTGGTTTGCCTGTTTTGGATTGGGGAGTGCGCCGTCCGAAGAAGGCGTCCGGCTTTGCCGCCGGTTTTGCTGGGCGCTGTGGCGCTCTTGTTGACGCAAGGATGGTGGATGACGTTGAACGCCCAGTTCTACTACGATTACCAGTGGCACATGCTGATGCCGCGAGAAGCGATCTCGCAGAGACTGGCTGGATCGGCCGAGCGCGGTCTTTCCCTGGGCGCGATGCTGAATCTGACAAGTCTGGCAGGGGCGATGTTGTTCTGTTGTGATTTGTTTCAGCGGCCCGAATGGCGGAAGCGGGTCTGGATAACGATGGCGTTGGCGGGTTGTTCCATCGCGCTCTGCGGCATAGTGCTGAAACTCGGGGGCCCGCCTGCCATGGCGCTGCTCTGGCCGGCGGAGAAGATCGACATGGCCAACAATTTTGCCACCTTTCGCTACCGCGCGAATGCAGGAGCTTTCCTGAATCTCGCGCTGCCGCTGGTTGCCGGATTGGTATTCCTGGCGTTTCAAAAACCGGGCCGCCCCGGACTCAAGGCCGTTTGGCTGAGCATGGCTTTGCTGCTGGCGTTTGCCATTCAGCTCAATCCCTCACGCGCCGGTTGGGCCATAGCCCTCGGCCTGTCTGGCATGGTGGCCGCGCGAATTTTCTGGCACGGCTGGAAAGACGGATTCCTGCGAAGCGCCGGAGCGTTGAACTGGATCTACGGTGCAATCGCCGCGTTGCTGGTGCTGGCGCTGGGCGCGTTATCCTTCCTCGGGGGTTGGGTCACCAGTTGGGACCGCATCCGCTCCGCCGGCCTCGATACTTCCGAGCGCAGCCCCACGGAGGTTTATGCGAGCATGGTCCCCGATGCGGGCTGGCTCGGTTTCGGACCGGGGACATTCTCGGCGGTGTTTCCCGGTTATCAGGCCACTTATGATTTCGCGGGCCGCGCCGTTCCGCAAATCTGGAAGGAGGGGTTGTGGTGGCACGCGCATCACGACTATTACCAGACTCTGATCGAGTGGGGTCATTTGGGAATGGCGTTGTGGACCGTGATTGTCGGCGGAGCTTTGGTGTCCGGGTTGTTCTTCCTCCGGCGGCGCCGGACCAATGTTTCGCATCGTTGGTTTGTCTTTTGCGCCGCGGCCGCCCTCTCCGGAGTTTTGGCGCATGCGATGGTGGACTTTCCGTTGCAGGTTCCGTCGATTCAGCTTTTCGCCGCCGTCATGATCGCGCTTTTGTGGGCATCCCCAGGAACTTCATGGCGCGCGCCGGAAACGCCCGGAAACTCGTCGCGGGCGTGAAGTGTGAACGATGGCTTGGAAACTGGACTGGATGTCGCGGTTTCAAAATGGGACCGCGGTTCGTGCTAAGATCACAAATCCAGTGCTCTTAGGCACTCAAGTTATCAACACCGAGATCAACCTGACCAACAGCGGGTTTCGTTTCAGCCGGACGGCCTCAGCCGACATCTTGTAACGCTATCTGCCTTTCGGGAGCGGTTGCCTTACGCTGACTCTCGGTTCGACCGGCACAAGCCCGCCGGGAACATCCGTCTCGACCTTTAGCGGCAAGAAAGTGGGAAGCTCAATTCTCTTCCCCATGTTCTTGCCATTTCTCCATGAGCCTCTCTCCCTGAAACTGTTCGGGACATCGCGCGGCGATGTCCCCGCCCGCGCAGCAGCGGGCGGAATGGCTGCGCCGCTGACCGCGGCGCTGACGGCGCAGCGCGCCGTCCCTACCCTGATCCGGACGCGGGCCTCTGGCCCGCACTGGAGTTTGGACATTTTCTGTCAGTGCCGAGCACCGCAAA
>CAZCUL010000106.1:0-10795 GCA_964501475.1 uncultured Verrucomicrobiota bacterium
TGTCAAGGCGCGCAAACAATCGCCGCCATCCGCCGCCTGGCGCCAAGCAAGAAGATCGAGCGAAAGCTTCTTTACGGAAACGCCAGGCGGCTGCTGAAGATTTAAGGCGCTGGCGCTTTTGTTTCAGGCAATGATTGGGCAGCAGCCACCGGAGCGCGGCTGATTCTGACCCAAGCCTGAAAAGCTTGTCGCATCCCCAGCCGAGCGGATGTTGGCGCCCGCCCTTCGTTTGTCCCGGGTGGTTTCCCGCCAGCCGTTTCGGACTTGCCGGCGCCGCTTTGCGCTGCCTGGACAGGCGAGACGCTCTGTCCTACAACCGCTTGAGAAACCGCTCGGGGAGAAGAAGGAGAAGAATCAGATTGTGTTCCCGCCCCCGCTTGGTTACTAGACTGTCTTGATCATGAAAACACTTTGCTCGACCGCCCGGTGGCTTCTTTTGATTTCATCGCTTTCCCTGCCCCTTTGCGCCGAGGACTGGCCCCAATGGCGCGGTCCGTTCCGCACGGCAAAATCTCCGGAGGGAACGCCCGTCCCGGAAACGTTGCCCAGGGAGTTGAAGACCATTTGGAGGAAACCGGTCGGATCGGGCCATTCCTCGCCCGTGGTCGCCGGCGAAAGGCTGGTTTACCTGGACGAACAGGAGGGCAAGGAAACCGTGCACGTGCTGGAAGCCGGGAGCGGAAAGGAACTCTGGAGCGCGCCATTCGACGAAGCCGTCGGCGACGAATGGGGCAGCGGTCCGCGCTCGACGCCATTCATTGATGGCGACAGGGTCTATGTCCAGTCGTGCCGGGGAGAATTTCGCTGTCTGAATCTCGAGGACGGCAAGGTGCTTTGGGGGATCAGCTTCGAGAAGGATTACGGCATCAGGTTTGTCGGCAGCAAGGCCGGCGAAGGCACGGCCGCGCGCCGCGGCAACAATGGTTCGGGAATTGTCGAAGGCGACCGCGTCTATGTTCCGGTGGGCAGCCCGGACGGCGCCAGCATTGTTTGCTTTGACAAGCTGACCGGCAAAGAGCTTTGGCGCTCACAAAACGATGAAGCGGCTTACTCGTCGTTCATTGTAACAACGCTCGCAGACACAAAACAGCTCGTGGCCTTTACCGCCGACGCGCTGATCGGACTCGACCTCGGCAACGGCAAAGTGTTTTGGCGTGTGCCTTTCAAAACGGCTGCGAAACGTCATGCGGCCACGCCGGTCGTCTTCGAGGACTCGGTCATCGTCAACTCGCACACGTTCGGGTTGGTTTCCACGCGCGTGACCAGGGGAGAAGACGGATCGTTCGCGGCAGAGGAAGCCTGGGCGAACAAGGCCTTGCGCATCAATCTGGCCACCTCCGTGGAAGTGGACGGACACCTCTACATTCAAGGTGCCCGCAAGGATTACGTCTGTGTGGATGCGCGCACGGGCGAGGTGAAATGGTCGCAGGAAGGGTTTGGCCGCGGCACGAAAGATTACTCATCCACTCTTGTCCTCGGTGAGAATCTTCTCATCCTGACCGAGGCGGGCGAACTGGTCATGATCGCGGCGAATTCGGAGAAGTATGTCGAGCTTGGCCGGCTGCAGATTTGCGGCAGCACCTGGAGCTTCCCTGCTTATGTGGACGGAAATCTCTATGTGCGCGACGGACGAGAACTCGCGTGCATTGAGCTCACGCCCGCCTCGAGCGAGTCTGCGGCGGGGCTTTGAAGGCTGCTGGTTTGCAGATCAAGAGCCGGCAGGTAACGCCGCCGTGAGGAGGCTTGGATTGAAGAACCTTGCTGGGAGAAGCCTCGTTACGCGGCCGCCAACCGGATTCGGAAGAGCAAAACTCCGCAACAAACCGGTTTGATCCAGCGCCAGTTTTTGCTCATAATCACTGCTGTGAAAGCCGGCCCCATCATTATTCTGCTGCTGGCAAACATGACAGCGCGCGCGTCGGAATCGGCATCGGACCGACATTTCGTCGAGCGCGTCAAGCCGTTGCTCGACTCGCGCTGCCTCAGTTGCCATGGGCCCGATAAACAGAAAGGCGGGTTGCGCGTCGATTCACGGGACGCGATCCTGAAGGGCGGCGAACACGGTCCGGCGGTAGTTCCAGGAAAGCCGGCGGAAAGCCTCCTCGTTCAAGTGGTGCTGCACGCGAAAAAGGACCTCGAGATGCCGCCGAAGGAGAAGCTCACCACGAATGATATCGCCGTCCTGACGCGTTGGATCGCGGACAGCGTGCCCTGGCCGGCAGTGAAGGTGGCGGAAGCCGCGCCTCAAACGACGACTGAGGAACGCATCGGCGACGCGTGGTCTGATCCGCGCAATCCAATCGTCAAGATCTTTGGCGGCCAGCGTCTCGATCTCTGGTCGCTCAAACCGGCGCAGCGAGCGGAACTGCCGGAGGTGCGAAACACTTCCTGGGTTCGGAGCCCGATTGACCAGTTTGTGCTGGCGCGGATGGAGTCGGAGGCGCTGGCGCCCTTGCCCGAAGCAAGCCGGCGCGCCCTCGGCCGGCGCGTCTATTTCGATCTGACCGGTCTGCCGCCCGCGCCCGGGGAGATGGACGAGTTTCTGGCGGACGCGCGGCCGGATGCTTACGAGCGCCTGGTGGACCGGTTGCTGGCTTCAAGTCGCTACGGCGAGCACGCGGCGCGTCAATGGCTCGACGTGGTCCGCTACAGCGACAGCAACGGATTTGATTGGGACGAGTTTCGCCCGCGCGCCTGGCGATTTCGCGATTATGCGATCCGGTCGTTCAATGCAGACAAGCCGTTCAACCAATTCATTCGGGAACAACTGGCGGGCGACGAATTGCAGGATGGCCCTCCCGGGAATGCGGCCGGGCAGGATCGTCTCATTGCCACCGGTTATCTGCGCCTCGGTCCGCATGATAACTCGGCGCCGCTTTTCAACGAGCAGGCCCGGAGCCGCGCCGAGTTGATGGCGGACCTGGTGGAGACGACCGGGAGCGCGTTCCTGGGCTTGACCATGTCCTGCTGCCGCTGCCACGACCACAAACACGATCCCCTTTCGCAGGCCGATCATTTCCGGCTGAGGGCTTTTTTTGAACCGGTGAAGTTCGCCGATGAATTGCCGGTCGATCTGGCCTCCGAACAAAAAGCCATTCGCAACCATAACCGAACCATCGACGCGCAAATTAAACCGATCCAGGAGCAGAGCGACACCCTGCTGGGCGAGACAAAAAGGCGGTTGCGGGAGGAACGGATCGCTGCATTGATACTGGAGGAACGCCAATGGCTCGAACTGCCGAAGGAGAACCGCGGGAAAGAGTTGAAAGGCAAAATCGAGGAGGTCGAAAAGAAAATTGAACCCGCCGCCAAGGAAGTGCTGGAGGCGTTAAGCAAGGATGAGAAGGCGAAGCATGGCGACTGGTCGAGGCAGATCGACCAATTGAAGAAGCAAAAGCGCACTTTTATGACCGGCCTGATTATGACGGACACCACGAATCAAGTGCCGGTCACGAAAATCCTCTTTCAGGGAAACCATAAGGACGAACGCGAACCGGTCGTGCCGGGATTCATTTCCATCCTGGACCCGAATCCGGCGGTCATTGGCGACCCGATCAATTCGGATACAACGGGACGGCGATTGACCTTGGCCAACTGGATTGCGTCGGCTGAAAACCCGCTCACGACGCGGGTGCTGGTCAACCGGGTTTGGCAGGCTCACTTTGGTGAAGGCCTTGTGGCGACAGCGAATGATTTCGGTTTGGCAGGCGCGCGCCCGAGCCATCCGAAGCTGCTGGATTGGCTCGCCACCGAGTTTGTGCGCGAAGGCTGGTCGATCAAAAGGCTGCGCCGGCTGATCCTTACGAGCGCGACGTATCGACAGGGAAACCTGCGGCGCCTGACGGCGGAACAGCTTCGCGACAGCCTTTTGGCCGTGTCAGGGTTGCTCCACGACCGCAACGGCGGTCCGCCTGTCTGGCCGGAATTGCCCGCGGAGATATTGCAGGCGAATCCGGCGTTTCTCGATGACAACGCGGAGAAGACCAAAGGCTGGTATCCCTCGCCCCAGTCGGAGCAAAACGTTCGCAGCGTTTACATGGTGCAAAAGCGCACGGTGCGGGTGCCGTTCATGGAGACGTTCGATTTGCCGGAGAACGCCGTCTCCTGCGCGCGGCGCGAGGAATCGGTTGTGGCGCCCCAGGCGTTTTCACTTTTGAACAGCCCGCTCGCAGTCAAGGCGGCCAGGGCCTTCGCGTCCCGCGTCGAGCGAGAGGCTGGATCCGATGCGAAAGCCCAGGTGAAGCGGGCATTCACTTTGGCGTTACAGCGGACGCCCGACCATGTTGAGCTGCAAACGTGCCTCGACCTCCTGCAGGAACGCAGTTTGCCGGAGCTCTGCCGCGCCTTGCTGAACCTGAATGAGTTTGTCTATCTGGATTGAAAACCACAGGGTTCCACAGCGCTGAGGCAAGAGGCGGATGACTGCCGGGCAGATCAGTTACTACTTCGAACGCTTCGGGTATGGCCCTGCTCAGATTGCCGAGCCGCCCCATCCCGACTTGGGCCTGATCGTTGTCATTCCGTGTTTCAACGAGACCGCCATTCTGGAGTGTCTGGACTCGCTCTCGGTCTGTCAGCGCCCATTGGCTGCCGTGGAAGTCATAGTGGCAGTCAACTCCCCGATCCAGGCCCCGCCGTGCGTGCTGGCCCAAAACGAACAAACACTGGGGCAAATCCGGCAATGGCAACAAGCTCATCCGGATGCGCGCTTCCGGGTTCATGCGCTTCATTTTCCAGGCCTGCCCCGCAAACACGCCGGCGTGGGGCTGGCCCGGAAGATCGGTATGGACGAAGCCATTCGCCGGTTCGCGCGCTTCGACCCGCCTGTGGACGGTGTCATCGCCTGCTTCGATGCAGACTGCCGGTGTGATCCGACTTATCTCATCGCCATCGAGGAACACTTTTCGGGACAACCGCGACCGCCCGCCTGCGCCATCTACTTTGAGCATCCACTCGACGGGCCATTTCCCGAGGAAGTTTATCGCGCGGCGGGAGCCTATGAACTTCACTTGCGCTACTACGTGCAAGCGTTGCGCCATGCGGGTTTCCCGTATGCCTTTCACACCCTCGGCTCCTGCATGGCTGTGCGGGCGGGGGCCTACATCCTGCAGGGGGGCATGAACCGACGGCAGGCGGGCGAAGACTTTTATTTCCTGCACAAAATGATTCCACTGGGCGGATTCACGGAGTTGAACTCGACGCGGGTGATTCCTTCGCCCCGGTCGTCGGATCGCGTCCCTTTCGGGACCGGCAAGGCCGTGCGGGCGGTTCTGGCGGGCGAGGAGGTGCGCACTTACCCGCTGCAGGCTTTTCTGGATTTGAGGGAATTCTTTGACCGGCAACCGGAACTCGGCCGCCCCAACGAATCGTTGGCGCCGCTGCTGACCGATCTGCCAAAGACGGTGCAATCCTTTCTCACCGGGAATGGCTTTGTTGAAAGGCTGGCAGAACTGCGCAAAAACACTTCGGGGGCCGGCGCGTTTGCCAAGCGCTTTTTCGGCTGGTTCAATGCGTTCTTCGCCATGAAGTTCATTCACCATGCCCGCGACCATTTTTACGGCGCCGCGCCGCTGGAACGCGAAGCCGCAGACCTTTTAAGCCTTTACGATCAGGCACCGCGCGCCGTCCGGCCGAATGTGCTTTGCTTGCTCGGCAAATATCGTCGGCTAAATCAGGTGGAGAATTGGAGAAGTCCGGGGCACGGGCGGTTCACTCCTCTCCCCGGCCCTCTCCCCACTCGTTCCTCGTAGGGAGAGGGAGCAAAAAGATTGGTGGTCGGAACAACCGCGGCTTGAACGATAGCCAGGGCCGGTGTTGGTTCCGTGGCTGGCCGCGCACTCGTGCCGTTCCGGCAAGGCCATTGCTGGTCTTCCAACGAAGAGCATGGATATGCTTGCTGAGATCAAAGATTGATGGCCAATTCTGGCCGGCCGGCCGCAAACGAAGAATGCAAGAACGCCCCGCCAAAGATCGATTTCCGCGCTGCCCGATTGCGGGCCTCGTCGCGGCCTGCATTTGCGTTTTCGCAGCCGCCTTTACTCCGCCGCCACCGGACCGTTCCGGTCGCTCCGGAGCCGCTGCCGGACACCTCGCAGGAGAACAGGTCGCGCCGGAGCATCGCAGAGTGATTGCACTTCAGGCCGCGCTTGCTTCAGCGGCGTTTTCCCCGGGTTCGATTGACGGAATCATGGGGCCGAAAACACGGGCTGCTTTGCAGGCATTCCAGCAGAAGTGCGGCTTGCCCGCGACGGGCGAACTCGACGCCGCCACCGAGTCGAAGCTGCCGCTTCCAAAGCCGCTTTTCACAAACTACATTGTCACCGGGGAAGACCTTTCGCGCTTGCGTCCCTTGGGTCAAACCTGGCTGGAGAAGTCGCAGCAGGACCGTCTTGACTACGAAACGCTGCCTGAACTGATCGCCGAGAAGACGTTGTCCTCCCCTACGCTGATTCAAAGCCTGAATCCTTCGATCGATTGGCGGCAGGTCCAGCCCGGGGCGGAGTTGATGGTGCCGAACAGCCGTTTGCCTGAAACGGACGCCAAAGCTGCATTCGTCCGCATTTCCCTTTCGAAATGTCTCCTGGGCGCTTATGACGATCAAACCAATCTGCTGGCCCATTTTCCTTGCAGCATCGGCCTCGACCTGACGCACCGTCCTGTTGGGCAGCTCGAAGTGGCGGTAATCATTCCCGAGCCGAATTACACGTTCGATCCAAAGGTTTTTCCCGAATCCGAGGAAGGCCGGCATCTCGGCCGCAAATTGATTCTACAACCCGGGCCAAACAATCCGGTGGGCGCGATGTGGATCGGTTTGAATAAGCCCGGCTTCGGCATCCACGGCTCCCCGCGGCCGGAACAAGTCGGGCGTCCCGAATCACGCGGATGTTTCCGCCTGGCAAACTGGAATGCCGAATTCCTGGCGCAGCTTGTCTGGATCAGTATGCCAGTGTTCGTTGACCCGTAAGGCGGCTTCGCGAAACGCGGTCGGCACCCACAGCACAGCGCGGCACCTGCGCAACCATAGAGGTTTCCGAGGTCGAAAGGCCGGTAGGGCGAGTCCGTCCCGGCGAGCCGCCGCCGCCGTGCCTCCGCACGGGGCGGGCTCAGCGAGGACGCTTCGCCCTAACGTGCAGATTTCCAGGGCGCGCGAATTTCTCGCAAGGGCGAAGCGTCCTCGATTCGTGCGCCACAATTTCCAGCGATGCCGGACATAAACGCTACCCGCGCGGCCAGAACCTCATCCAAATGCGTTGAGGAGATTGAATGAGAAGTTCGCGCAGCAAGGCCTCCATGCTCACCGCTTCAGGCTCTTCCATCCGGCGCGCCAGGAAAAGCGCCAGCAACATTCCCGGAATCGTGGCCGCGAAAAAAACCGCGTAACGGTTCCATGTCACCCCCATCCACGAAGCCTGCCAACCTCCCACCGCGTCGATGAGCAAGCCCCATCCGATAGGCGCCAATCCCAGGGAAACGCTGGTCACCACTGTAAAGATGGCAAAGAAATGGTTCCGGCCCATGGGCGGTATAATGGCCATGGCCAGACGCATGGTCGCCATTCCCATGAGCGCGGCGAACAGCCCCATCAGGAATTGCAAAACCACCACGTTCAAAAGGCGCGCCGAAAAGACCTCGCCCGAAAGGCAGAGCCAGCCGGCGCTGATGAGCATCCACATCGCCAGGGAAAACGTTTGCACGGGCTTGCTGCCCAGCGCATCCAGCCGCGAGCCCAGAAACCAGAGGCTGCAAAGGCCGCCCAAAAACGCGGTTGCAGTCACCAATAAGATGCGGCCTTCGGTCACGCCGGCGAAGACTTTCAAGTAGGCCACCGTAAAAGCGCTCATTCCGCCGTGGGCAATCGACCAAACCGCGGCGAGCCAAAGCAAATTCCGGAACGGCCGATAACGAACGATCTCGAGCCAGGGCACCGGTGCTTTCGACACCCGGTCTTCTTGCGGCGGTTGCGCGTCCGGGATGCGCTTCAGGAATATCAAGCTGGTTGCGCCCATAATCGCGCTGAAGAAGAACAGCAGGGAAAACCGCGAGGGGGCCGGGTCGCGCCCCAGGCACCAGGCCCCCACGATGAAGGCCATAAAACTCGCCACATTCGTATAGGCCGCGTCCAACGCCAGGTAGCGCCCTCGGACATTGGGCGGCACCAAAGTTGTGATCCAGGGCAGCCAGGCCGCGCTGGAGATTCCACGCGACAGGCTGAAGCAAAACATGAGCAGGAGGATCAACGAGACGCGCGTGGCCGGAGAGAGAAAGCCGCTCGTTAACGGCACAAGGGCCATCAGAAAAATGAAGACGACCCGCATCCCCCAGCCGGCATAGACGAATCTCTTATAACCGATCCGGTTCACATACTGGACGGCTGGAATCTGAAACACCACCAGCAGCGGCATCATCCCGGCAATGATCCCCAGCACCGTTGCGCTCGCCCCGAGGCCTTTTGCGTAAAGCACCATCGGGCTGCTGAGAACAATTTGAAAGGAAAGCGCGTTGAAGACCGCGAAGACAAAGGCATTGTTCAGTCCCGCCGGGAAAACTTGCTGACCAGGCTTTCGTTCTAAGGTCGAAACGGACATTTAAAAAGCGTTCTGCTTTGCAACAGCCTATTCTTCCCCGACCGCAGTTTGCAACGGCTTCCTCGGCCTGGCGTACCACTGATTGATTTCCTCATCAGAGAGCAATGGCCTTCGTCAAGCCGTTGTTGAAGCTGCAAACGCCTGGCAGTTCCTCCGGTTAAGCAAACCGGAGGGCGGCGGATAGACAGGAACATGTCCCGGCCTGCCCTGACGCTCACAGGCGCCGGAGGAGCCGCAACGCCGCGCGCATGGATGGAAAGGCCACTTCCTCCAAATCCACCGTCGCCGGATCGAGCCATTCCACACCATTGACCTCGGCGGCGTCCACCTCAAGATCGCCGACGCCCCGGGCCGTGAAGAAAAGGTCGAGCACTGGATACGTCACCTCACGGTAATGATAGCTGTTAAGCTGCGAGCAAAGAAACGCGGCGTCGGAAAGTTCCAAACCGACTTCCTCCCGCACTTCGCGCCTCAACGCCTCCTCGGCGCGTTCCTGCGCGTCAATGAATCCTCCGGGCGGTGCCAGTTTGCCTTGGGCCGGCTCCTTTGCGCGGCGAATGAACAGGACGCGGCCATCCGCGCGGCGAATGAACGCCGCCACGGCAATGGCCGGGCTCAGGTAAAACGAAAAATCGCATTCGGAACACTCGACGACACTTTGCCGGGAAGGTTGCGCGAGCGGCCGGCCGCACCGCGGACAAAAGCGGAAATGCTCAATAGGCGCGCTCATATTCGGAGCGCAAACGCGGCGTCGCTCATCCTTTCCTTGTCCTCTCGACAACCATCGGCATGGAACGCCGTTCGAGGCGATCCCCCAGGCGCCACAACCAATCGAATCCAAGATTGAACAGCACGACTGCCGCGCAGGAGGCAATCAACCCCGCCGGCCCCAGCACCTCAAACTCCTCGTGCATCGTCCAGAAAAACTGTCCAACGCAAAGAACGGCCACGAAGAGCAGCGTAGGTTTCCGACCGATTTTGCTGACAATGAGAACCCCCAACGGCGCTCCCAACGCCACAACCGGCGCCGCAGCCAGCCAGTTCTCGAAAACTCCCGGCTGTATCCCCGTAAAGAAACTCTTGGTGGCGATGCCGACCAACGAGGTAAACGCCATAATGATTACCGATGAAGGAATCGCCACTTTCAAGTCCGCCCGCATCAACAGCACCATCACCGCATAAAGAATCATGTCGGTGCCGACCCCGGTGATGGCGGCCACGGTCGCGCCTGCCAGAAATCCGACGGAGAACCCGACATTTCGGTCGAAACGGTGCGCCGCCGGCGTTTCTCCCACGTTGGCGCAAATGGCGTTGGTCCGTCGCAGGTGCAAAACGCCAAAACTGGCCCAGGTGACCGCAAACAAGACTTTAATGACGATCCCGGGCACATGCGGGGCCACCAAAAAGATCCCCAGCGGCGTGCCGAGCAGCGTCCCGAACAACGCCCATTTCAGAAGAATCCATTCGAGCCTTTGGCGGCGGGAGAGAATGAAGATGCCGGCGCTGGTCATCCCAATCGCCTGGACGGCGAAACTGAAATCGCGCCCAAGAGTCGCTGGCTCGTTGAAAAGCAGCACCAGCACCGGAAAGCCGACAGTGCCTCCTCCCATGGGCGTTGATCCGGCCACATAAGAGCCCAGGGCCATCGCTACCGTAATGCCGTAGTGGCTCTGGATGGTTTCCCAATGGTTGCCCGCCAGCACGATGGTCAGCCATGTGCCGTAAAAGCCCGCAAGCCAGAGATACCATGGCCAAAGTCGCATCGATTTGAAGAACCGGGCCGCGTCACTACCAGAAGCTCCGAGCGTCGTCGAGAGTGTTTCCGGCCTCTCGCAAATCCACAGCAGGTCACAGCCTTTCCAACGGTGACATTGCGGGTACGCGCTCGATGGCCGCGACCCGCCGCCCGCCGCAACGAGAACATCGCATCACCGTTCGTTTGCCCACAGAAGCCGCCTTCCACCGAATTCCGCCAACTTCCCAAAGCGATCGGGAGGCGCCGCAGGTGCAACAACGAATCCGCCACCGCTCGGACTCGGCTCGCATGTTCTGCGCCCAGCCCTTTGGCAGCACCGCGATCAGGAACTTTTGAATTATTCTCATCGAGGCCCGCGTATCGCCAATTTGCGGCGAGAAGGGCCGCATCCAGATTGGCTTTGGGGATTTGGCATTACAAGCCTTACATCGACTCCCGCCAAACTGGGGTGCGC
>CAZCUL010000107.1:0-2503 GCA_964501475.1 uncultured Verrucomicrobiota bacterium
GGCGAAAGGGAGGCTTGAAATTGGCGGAGTGTGGCTCGACGGCTTTGCGCAAATGACACCGCAGGAACGCCGCTTTCTGGCGGCGCTCATTCCGTTTTCCAAGCGGGCGACTTTGGCTTTCTGTCTGGCAGACGAACCGCGCGCGCGGACGAGCTGGTTTTCTCCATGGACACTGGTCAGCGACACTTATCTGCAATGCCGCGCCGTGCTCGAGGCCATTCCGGACCGCCGGGTCGAAGTGGAATTGCTCGCGCGCAATTCGGAACGGAATCGTTTCTCGGGAAGTCCGGCTTTGCAGCATCTGGAGCAAAATTGGGAGAATCCCACGCCCTTTGCCACCGTCGAAGCAGAGGCGGCCTCGGGCCCGACCGGCACGCTTAAGTCCCCGGACAGGCCGGATAGCATTCGGCTGGCGGAATGTTTGAATCCTGAAGCCGAAGCGACTCTGGTCGCGCGCGAAGTTTTGCGCCATGTCCGGGCGGGCGGGCGTTACCGGGATATCGCCGTCCTGGTGCGGCGGCTGGACGACTATCATGGGCCGCTCCGTCGCGTTTTCAGTCGTTACGGCATTCCGTTTTTCCTGGACCGGCGGGAACCGGCCGCGCATCACCCGCTGGCGGAATTGACGCGGGCGGCGTTGCGCACAGTCGTCTTCAATTGGCGGCATTCGGATTGGTTTACCGTGCTCAAGTCGGGTTTGGCGCCGGCTTCGTTGGACGAGATTGATGGGCTTGAGAACGAAGCGCTGGCCGGCGGATGGGAGGGAACTGTTTGGAAAGCCGAGCTGCCCTGGAAAGGCGAGGCTGGGCGCCGGGACAAGCTGGAGAAGCTGCGGAAGCGCCTGGTCACACCACTGATCGCTCTTTCCGCCGCTTTGGGTGACCGGCCTTCGGGCCCGCTTTTGGCGGAGAGCATTCGGCGATTCTGGGACGACCTGGACGTGGCTCGCACCCTGGAAAAATGGGGCGCGGAAGACCTGGCGCCGTTCGCCATCCCGGTCTCGAGCTCAGTGCATGCGACGGTCTGGGACCAGATGCAGCAATGGCTGGACAACATTGCGCTGGCCTTTGGAAACGAGCGGTTCGCGCTCAAGGATTGGCTGGCAATCCTCGAGGCGGGTTTGGCCGGTTTGACGGTGGGTGTCATCCCTTCTGTTTTGGACCAGGTATTGATCGGGGCTGTGGATCGGTCCCGCAACCCGGAACTGAAACGTGTCTTCGTCCTCGGCCTCAATGAGGGCCTCTTTCCCGCAGCGCCCGGCCTGGCCAGCCTCCTGAGCGAATCGGACCGCGAGCAGCTCGAGGAACACGGGTGCGTGCTTGGCCCAAACCCGCGTCTGCAACTCGGCCACGAACGTTTCTATGGCTACATCGCGTGCACCCGCGCGCGGGAGGGGCTGGCCTTGACCTGGCCGATTCGAGACAACGATGGCAAACTTTTGAATCCTTCGCCGTTCATCCCGCACCTCCAGCGCCTCTTTCCAGGCATTGCCGTCGAGCGCATCGCAGAGAAGCCGGACTGGACGGAGGCGGAACATCCCTGCGAATTGATTGGTCCGCTCTTGACGGTGATTGGGACCGGTCAAGAGGCGTTCGCAGGGAAGGCCGCGGGAAGCCAGTTGGGGAAGCTGGCTGCTTCGCCGGAATTTCAACCCTTGTTGGAACGCTTACGGCATCTGCGCGCGGTGCCGGCCGAAGAAACTTTGTCGCCGGACCTGGCCGAGGCGCTCTTTGGACCGGAACTGCGGACATCGGTCAGCCGGATCGAGCAATTTGCGGCGTGCCCTTTTCGGTTTTTTGTGGGCTCCGGATTGCGCGCGGAGGAGCGGCTTCGTTTCGAGTTGGATGCGCGGCAGCAGGGCAGTTTTCAGCACCTGGTTCTGGCGCGATTTCACGAGGAAATGCGCAGCGAAGGGAGGAAATGGCGCGACTTGACTGCGGAGGAGGCGAAGGAACGAATGGGCCGCATCGCGGATAAAGCGGCGCAGGAGTTCGAGAGCGGCTTGCTCATGGCTTCGGCGCAGAACCGTTTCCTGGCGCGGAGCTGCAAGGAATCGCTGCAAAGCTTCATTCAAACCGTGGTGGCCTGGAGCGAACAGAACGAGTTCGAGCCCGAAGTGGCGGAGCTCGGATTCGGCAAAGACGAGCAGCTTCCAGCCTGGAAACTCGACCTGGGCGACGGGCATTGGCTCTCGCTGAGCGGCCGGATTGACCGTGTCGATTTGTGTCGTGAGACCGAAGGGGGCGAGGCGCTTTGCCTGGTGATCGATTATAAATCGAGCGAGCGGCAGCTTGATTGGGTGCTGGTGGAACACGGCATTCAACTGCAGCTTTTGGCTTATCTGAACGTCTTGCGGCGGTTGAATCCGACGGAGCTCTTTGGCGTTGGGCGGCTCGTTCCCACGGGGGTGTTTTATGTGAACTTGCGCGGGCGCTTCGAGAGCGCCGCCCACCGGGCGGAAGCGGTCGAAGAGCAGGAGCAAATACGAAAGCAGGCTTACCGG
>CAZCUL010000108.1:0-8833 GCA_964501475.1 uncultured Verrucomicrobiota bacterium
GCAGGCCGGGAGCTGCAGCGGCACTACGCCACCACTCCCACCGGAAAGTTCGACGCGCAGATCATGGGCGAGAAGATTTACGGCCGCCTGTTCGAGCTGGCGATTGTCGAACCTGATGCCTTGCCGGAAGAACGGGAGAGCAGTGCGCCGCTGGGCCGCCATTTGGACGGATGCCGGATCGGATTCGATCTGGGGGCGAGCGACCGGAAAGTGGCGGCCCTACAGGAAGGCGAGGTTGTCTTTAGCGAAGAATATCCATGGGACCCGCGCAGCCGGAGCGATCCGAAATGGCATTTCGATGAGGTCCAGTTTGTCCTCAAGGAAGCCGCCCGGCATTTGCCCCGCGTGGACGCCATTGGAGGCAGCTCCGCAGGCGTGTACGTGAACAATGAAGTGAAGGTGGCGTCGCTCTTCCGCGGCGTGCCCGAGGAGTTGTTTCGCGGGAAGATCAGGAACCTGTTTCTGGATTTGCGAGCGGCCTGGGGCGGAATCCCATTTGAAGTAGTGAACGACGGCGAAGTCACAGCCCTGGCCGGTTCGATGGCCATTAACGACAATGCTGTGCTCGGGGTCGCTTTGGGATCGAGCCAGGCCGCCGGTTATGTGAACCGGGAAGGCAATATCACTTCCTGGCTGAATGAGCTCGCTTTTGCACCCGTGGACTATCGTCCGAATGCACCCGCCGATGAGTGGTCGGGCGATTGCGGTTGCGGCGTGCAATACTTCTCCCAGCAGGCCGTCGGCCGCCTGATCCCGGCGGCCGGCCTGGAAATTCGACCTGAATTGCCGTTGCCGGAAAAACTGATCGAGGTGCAAGGCCTCATGGCGAAAGGTGACGAGCCTGCGGCGAGGATTTACAAGACCATCGGCACCTATCTGGGCTACAGCCTGGCGCACTATGCCGACTTTTATGAATTCAGGCATCTGCTGATTCTGGGCCGCGTCACCACCGGCCAGGGCGGCCAGATCATTAACGAACGAGCCCGGGAAATCCTGCGCGACGAGTTTCCGGAAATCTCCGCCGGTTTTCATGTTCCGGACGAAAAGGAGAAACGGCATGGGCAAGCCATCGCTGCGGCCAGCCTGCCGGCGATCCCACGGTGAGAAACAGTAAACCGGCCATTTCGCGAGCCTGAAAGGCATCGCCCTCAGTGGTAGTTTCGCTCTCACGGCTTGAAGTTCGACCAGGGGCGAAGAGCTTGTCTGAAAATGGCGTGATCATCGCGCCCGGTTGGTTGCGGCTCGGCCGCGCTGCAAGAATCCCCGGGATGAGGACGGAAACGACGACCAGGGCGGACGTCACGTATCTTGTCGATTGTCCGCAAAACCCCACGAAGCGCGGAGCGATTCCGGGTGTGCTCCCTGCTCCCGCAGCGCGCGCAAGCTGAGTGCCTCGTGGCGCTTGGCCAGCCGCATGCCTTGCTCGTCGGTCAGAAGCGAACAGTGGTAGAACGCAGGCGGTTTCAATCCGAGAGCGCGGTAAATGAGAAGCTGACGCGCGGTGGAGAGCAGCAAATCGGCGCCGCGGACGGCTTCGGTGATTTCCATGGCGGCATCATCCACGACCACGGCAAGCTGATAAGCGGGGACATCGTCGTGCCGCCACACAACGAAGTCCCCAAAATCCCGAGCAGCCACAAACGTTTGCCGACCGAGATTACCGTCGATGAATTCAATCGTCTCGCCGTCCGGCACCCGAAAGCGCCAATTGATTTGCAAACGCGGTTGGCCGCTCATCGCCTCGGGATGAGAAAGCCCGGTTTTCGATGAGGGCTGAACAGCGCCGATCTCCGGCCGGCACGTTCCTGGATAAACCGGTTCCTCATCCCCCTGATGCGGCGCTTGCAGCGCATGCAAAACATCTTTGCGCGAACATTTGCACGGATAGACCCAGCCGCCTTCACGCAAACATTGGAAGGCGCGAGAATAAACCTCTCGCCGCTCGCTTTGGGTGTAAGGCGCAAAGGGCCCGCCGTGGTCCGGGCCTTCGTCCCAATCAAATCCGAACCACCGCAGGTCCTCCATCATGGCGGCAACGAACGTTTCCCTGGCCCGGCCGGGATCAAGGTCTTCATTTCTCAGAACCAGCTTGCCGCCATTCGAGCGGGCGCGTTGCCGGGCGATCCAGAAGGTCCGGGCGTGGCCGAGATGCAGATAACCCGTGGGCGACGGCGCCAGGCGGCCACGATAACCAGGATCAGGCTTGGAAGCTGGGGCGGTGGACATCATCAAAATGGTTCACTCTCGTTCTGCTTGAGCCACCCACTGAGGCCCGGCAGCGGAAAGGAAAGGAGCTTCTGCACTTTGCTGCAGTCGAGCGACGTGTCCGGGGGGCGCGGCGCGCCTTGATAACCGCGCAACGACCCCGGTCGAATGCGGGCATGAGGCCACCGTTTCGCAATCAACTCGCCAATCTGCCACCGAGAAAGCCGCTCGCTGCCCGCAATATGGTAAAGCCCCGACCGGTGTTCGACCGCCAGTTCCCAAACAGCGCGCGCAGTCATGACCGCCGGGATGGGCGAGCGAAATTCGTCCGTGAACAGGGTCACGGTTTTGCCCGCTTGCCAGGCGCAGCGAAGGTCCTCGTTGAAACCGCGGTCGCCGGTCGGTGATGTGCCGCCGTTCAGAGATGTCCGCACGACTGAATGTGCTGGATTGGCCAGGGCGATTTGTTCGGCTTCCACCTTCGTTTCCGCGTAAACACTCAAAGGATTGACCGCAGCCGTTTCGCTGTAATTGCCTTGCCGGCCATCGAACACAAGGTCGGTGGAGAAAAAGATAAACGGAATGTCTGACGCCAAAGCCGCCAACTGGCGCGTCACCTCCACGTTCTGCCGCCGAGCCAGGGCGGGATCCGCCTGGCAAGCCGGACTGCGGCTCAGAGCGGCGCAATGAATAATCAGTTGGGGCGGGCGATTGCGAAAGGCGCGTTCCACCGCGGCGAAATCGGTCAAATCAAGCGCCGGCCGCGTCCAGCCAATCACTTCCCAGCCCGGTTCAACCGCGGGCGGGGTCTGGGCAATGTAATTGCCAATGAGCCCTCCGGCGCCGGTAATCCAGGCAAGACGTCGGTCAGGGCCGGCCATAGATCGCGGTGAGAGCTTAATCGAGGAGGCGCTTGGTCAAATCGCCATACGCGTCGATGCGCCTATCCCGAAAAAAGGGCCAATGGGTGCGGGTCACATCGACCTTGCTCAAATCCACCGGGACAACCAGCACTTCCTCCTTCTGGCTGCTGCCCTTGGCCAGGATTTGGCCGGAAGTTCCGGCTACAAAACTTTGTCCCCAAAACTCGATGCCCGCTCCGCCGGCCGGGCGTTCCAACCCGACGCGATTGGGCACGGCCACATAGCATCCGTTGGCGACGGCGTGGCTGCGCTGAATGATTTCCCAGGCGCCGTGCTGGTCTTTCCCATACTTGCTCTTCTCCGCGGGATGCCAGCCGATGGCCGTGGGATAAAAGAGGATTTCGGCCCCCTGCATCGCGGTCAGTCTCGCTCCTTCGGGATACCACTGGTCCCAGCAAACGAGGGTGCCGATCTTCCCGTAACGGGTTTGCCAGGCGCGAAAGCCGAGATCGCCGGGGGTGAAATAAAACTTCTCATAGTAGAGCGGATCGTCGGGGATATGCATTTTGCGGTAAACGCCCAGGAGCCTGCCGTCCGCGTCGATCACCGCCGCGGAATTGTGATAGACTCCGGCCGCGCGCTTCTCGAAGACGGAAACGATGAGAACGACCGAATGCTTCCTGGCCACCTTTTGAAAAGCTTCGGTGGTTGGGCCGGGGACCGGTTCGGCCAGCTTGAAGTTGTCGTGGTCTTCGGCCTGACAGAAGTATTGCGACCGAAACAGTTCCTGGGTGCAAATGATCTGTGCGCCCTGCCGGGCCGCCTTTTCCGCCAGGGCCAGGGCGCGCTTGAGGTTGGCGGCGGGGTCCGGCGTGCAGCGATGCTGGAGCAGCCCCAGTTTAACGACCGACGACGACTGTTTCATGTCGGTTTGAAACGCGTGGTGGTTCGCGCATCCGGATCGATCATCCGGGTCTGCCCGCGGGAGAGATCGGGCTTGGGATAGGCTGTGATGCCAAAGTTCTCGCGCATGAGGCGTCCCAGAGTCTCATTGGTGGGACCGTATCCGGAATCGTAGATGTAATGTTCCAGATCGCTGAGCAGTTCATCCGCCTCCGGGTAGCGTTGATCGAGCTCGCGCGCCAGGGCTCGATGAAGGATGCCGTTCAGGCGGTCATCAATTCGTGAATCGAGGCCGCGGAAATCGGGGATGGGCATTGTCATGATCGCCTTCCGGGACTCCTCCGCGTTGGCGCCTTTGAAGATGTTTCGGCCCAACAAAAGAGAGGCCAGCACCACGCCCACCGAGAAAAGGTCCGAGCGCCGGTCGGTAATCTGGAAGTTGGCTTGTTCCGGGCTCATGAAATCGGCCTTGCCGGCCACCACTTCGCCTTCGTTATCAATCAGAAAACCGCGGGCTTTGGCGATGCCGAAGTCGGTCAATTTCACATCCCCTTCGAACGCGATCATGACGTTCTTGAAGCTGACATCGCGGTGCACGATGCCGAGGGTGTGGCCGTCCTTGTCCACTTTGGCATGGGCGTAGGCCAGCCCGCGGGTGACGCGGCTGGCGATGAAGACGGCCATTTCGACCGGGAGGAGATATTTTTTGTCGCGAAGCTGCTCGCTGAACTGTTCGAGATTGACCCCGTTGATGTACTCCATGGCGATGTAAAACACCCCCCTGGCTTCCCCGAGATGATAGGTCTGGACGATGTTGGTGTGGATGAGGTCGGCCACCAGCTTGGCCTCGCCAATGAAGTTATCGATGAACGTTTTCTGGTCCACGTAGTTCTGGCGAATCACCTTGATAGCGACACGTTTGACGAAGTTGCGGGCGCCATGCTGCTCTGCTTCATAGACCACTCCCATTCCGCCCTCGTAGATTTTTCGGACGATGTCGTAGCGCAAATCGCCGTTGATCGTGAACAGGACAGCCACGCGCGCGATGTTCCGCGAACGATCCGGGAAGTCAAGCTTCGCCTGTATTCATGCGGGTTTTCGCGCGCCCGGTCTTTGGAAAAAGGGGGAAATTTTCCCTTGCGCGGCCTTCTTGAAAGGCTTTAATACGCCCAAGTCGCAAGACAACGTCACTGCAACCAAATCAAAAACACAACACTTACACTATGGCTAAAGCACTCACGAAATCGCAATTGGCCGCCGCCCTTGCCGAGAAGAGCAATATCAGCAAAAAGCAAGCGGCAGAGATCCTCGATCAGATTGCGCAACTGGCGTACAAGCACGCCAAGAATTCCTTCACCTTGCCAGGCTTGGGCAAGCTGGTCCTGGTCAACCGCAAGGCGCGTCAGGGCCGCAATCCGGCCACCGGGGAGGTCATCCAAATCCCGGCAAAGCGAGTCGTTAAATTCCGCGTCGCCAAAGCGGCCAAGGATGCCATCCTCGGAAGCAAGTAACCGCCGTTTTTTCGCAAAAGGCACTCTGAGGTTTCAGGGTGCCTTTTTTGTTTCCGCCCGCGTCCGGAAATCTCCTCTCCGGGCCGGGCCCGCTTCCCCCGGGACCATTGCCTGTCGCAGGGGCCGCAGGCTCTTGTCCGGGCTTTCATGAAAGCCGCGGTCCTCGGTTGCGGCGCGGTCGGCAGCTATTACGGCGCCCTGCTCTGCCGGGCTGGAGAGACGGTCCACTTTCTCCTTCGCTCGGATTATGCAACGGTTCGCCGCAAAGGGGTTAGGGTCCGAAGCCCGAAAGGCGACTTTTGCGTCCAGCCCAGGTGCGCCCAAACACCGGATGAAATTGGAGCGGCCGACCTGGTGATCGTCGCGCTTAAGACCACCGCCAACGCGGCTCTCGCCAAACTGCTGCCGCCCCTGGTCGGGCCGTCCACGGCCGTCCTGACGCTGCAAAACGGGCTTGGCAATGAAGAATGCCTCGCCAGGCTCGTTGCCCCGCAGCAGATTCTTGGAGGGCTTTGCTTCGTCTGTCTCAACCGCGTCGAGCCAGGCCTTATTCAACACATCGATCACGGCCCGATCGAGCTGGGCGAATATGCAGGCGGACCCAGGCCGCGCACCCACGACATTGCCTCGCTGTTCCGCCGCAGCGGCGTTTCCTGTTCGGTGACAGATAACCTGCGGCGCGCCCATTGGGAGAAGCTTGTTTGGAATATCCCCTTCAATGGTCTCGGCGTGGCCAGCGCAGCCGGATACGCGCCGGTTGCCACCGGACAGCTTCCGTCAAATATCAGACTCGGGGAGTGCCTGACGACGGACAAGTTGCTCGGCGATCCCCGGTGGGAAACGGTGGTCCGCGAGCTGATGGCTGAAGTGATCGCCGCGGGGCGCGCGCTCGGGCTGGAAGTGCGCGGGGCGCTCGCGGAGGAGCACATCGCGCGCACCCGCACCATGGGGGCGTACAAACCATCCACGCTTTTGGATTTCGAGCGCGGGCAGCCTATTGAACTGGAGAGTCTGTTTCTGGAGCCCATGCGTCGGGCCCGCGCCACGGACATTCCGACTCCGCGCCTGGCAGCCTTATGCAGCCTTCTCGAACAATTGGAGGAGAAGCGAACGCGTTGAATTGAAAACCTTCGAACCCGTGCTCCAAAGGAGGGCAAGCGCATAGCCAGGCTGCCGAGGCTGGAGCGAAGGCTTCACCCCCCCTGGCCGCCCATCAAGAACCATGCGGGGGTTGAGGCGAAGGTGAGGAAGCTCTTCAATCCGTAGGAGACGGTCAGGAGACTCTGATATTGGCTTTGCCATGCGCAAATCACAACGCAGGCGAACAGGGCCAAAGAATGAGTCTCGTGACCTCGTCTCCTACAAATTGGAAAGGCCCGTCCGACGTGCTCGACCAGGCGAGCGGCCTTTCCCGCCTTTTATGAGGCGGCGGATCAAAACTTGTAGGCTACGGCCGTGATCAGCTTCAGGTCGTTCTTTCTGCGTCCGGGTGCGGGTTGATTGTCGTAATGGTTTTGCAGCACAGCGCGCAAGCTGAGCTTTGTGTTCAACGCCGCTTCGGCTCCCAGCTCGGCGATGAGAAGGTAATTGTCCAAATCATCCACCTGCGGGAGGAACTCGAGTGACTGCCAGATCCTGGCGTTCTCGTTGAATTTGTGCTCGAACCGCTCGGCCAGCCGGGCCCCGATGTAGCCGGTCTCGTCATCTCCCTGCTTCTCATAGACAAACGCAGGACCGGCTTCCACCGCCAGCAATGTGCTTGGTCTCTTGATCAGATAATACCCGGCCATTGGGCTCAAGGTGACCCGGTATTCCAGATCGGCGATGTCGTCATGCAGGAAATCCAGCTTCACGCCGCCGTAGAAGCGTTCGGTAAAGAGATGGTTGTACTGACCAAAGGCGCTCAGCGACTCGGCTGTCTTGGCATCTTCGACCTCGCCGTAAGTGAATTGCGATCCCAGGAGCACTTCATCGCGCGGCCATTTGCGTGAACTGTTGATGCCGAGTGTCCCCAGGAGCGTGTCGCTATTGCCGCGTGTGAGTGTCAAACCCGCCGAAGCACTGCTTTCCCAACCTTTGCCGCCGGCGTCGGCCGCCGCCTCCGCTCCGTATGCCGGCAAGCTGGCAAGCAGAGCGCCGCAAAGTGTGGCCAGAATAATTGTCTGTTTTCTTGTCCGATTCGCCATAATAAGTTCCCCCGTCGTCTGTTTTCCCGTTCATTTCCACCCGGCGCTGTCAGCTTTCCCTCATCTGACTTAGGCGCTCACCCGAGCACTCCGCGCCAGCGGCGCTATAGCAAAGCGAAAAGAACCGGCGCAGAAAAGAAAAATCTGGCCCTGGCAGTTCGCGGCTTCCAAACGTCTCTCAGGACGGACGGGAGCACAGCGCCCAAGGGGAAAGGCTCTGCCAGGTTCCTTGCGTTTTGGGCGAAGCGGTAAATGGAAGTTGCGCTGTTCGTAAAATTTCCGGAGACTCACCGGAACTTTGAACTATGCGCACGGTAACGGCGGCCGGTGTTTTGGGCTTACTTCTGGGCAGCGAATGGCTGGCGCAGGCGCAGCTTGATCCGGTAAAACGTGAACTGATTCAGTTGGGCTACAATCAGCCCGTGCAGGGACATGCCCCCCTCTCCGGCTACGCCTTTTATTATCTGAACCTGCCCCAGTTTTACCGGACGAATTACGCCTTGCGCCTGGCGGTAGCGCCGATTTATGTCGATTCGGAATTCGGCTTTCGGAGCGCGCTGGGCGATCATACCGACCTGGCCTTTGGCGTGGCGGGTGGAGGTTTCGCGGACAGTTACTCGGAAATCCGGGTGGGAAAGTTTCTGCCGAGAGAATCGTTTACCGGCCACGGCGGAGCGGTTTCCGCGAGCATCTATCATCTTTTCAACCCGGGCGGGGAAATTCCACTTTACGGCGTTCTGCGGGCGGAGAGCCATTATGCGCTCTTCGAGCGCGACTCGGATACGGCGGACGATTTCGTTCTGCCGGACGATCAGGCGAATTTCAACTTTCGCGCCGGCGTCCGGTGGGGAGGCAGTGAACCGGTGATGTTGCCGGAGCTGGCCATGGAGCTTTCGGTCTGGTACGAAGGACGGTTCCGCGCTCGCAGCGGCGATTACGGTTTCAACGGCGACCGGAGCGTGGAGACACACACGCACCTTTTTTGGGGACGGGCGCTCCTGGCCTATACCCTTCCGGAACGGGGGCACCGTTTTCACGTCAGCCTCACCGCCGGAACAAGTCTCGAGCCTGACCGTTTCAGCGCCTATCGTCTCGGAGGGTTGCTCCCGCTTGCGGCCGAGTTTCCGCTCAGTTTGCCGGGCTATTACTTTCAGGAGATCAGCGC
>CAZCUL010000109.1:0-16529 GCA_964501475.1 uncultured Verrucomicrobiota bacterium
ACCAGCAACGCTGTCAGCAGCACCATCAGGGCTCCGAGTCCATCAACGCCTACGAAATATTCAACGCCTACGAAATATTCTATGGCGAGCGTGGGAATCCATTCCGCGCGCTCGACGAATTGCAACTCGGCGGATTGCGTGTCGAATTGCCACCAGAGCGCCAGCGCCAGAACCAGCGTCAATAAACTGAATCCAAAACCGAGGCCGCGGACCAGCAGGCGCTGCGGCGAGTCCAATCCCGCAATCACAAGCGCGCCGACCAACGGTGTCAGAGTCAGCAACGTAATTAAGGGCAGGTCATTCATGCCTCGCTCTGATTTTCATTTGCAGCCCCAGATAAACAGCAGTGCGGAAATTGCCAGAGCCAGTCCGATCACGCGTAAATACCGCTGGACGGACCCATTCTGAAATCGCGATAGCAGGCGCCCGGAATGGCGCAGCGAGTCGCACCCCTTGTCGAAGCCCAGGTTCACCACGAACTCGTCCAGCAGACGGTTGAGCCAGGCCAGGCCCACGATCAGGAAACCGACGAGGAGGACCAGACCGTTCCAAACGAAATCATCCATCCACCGGCTCAGGCGAGCCAGCCCTGCATTCCATCGCACCACCGTGGCCTCATAAATTTCATCCAGGAAGAACTTGTTCCGCAACAGGCCGAAAACATCCGGTTGAAATCTTTCCAGAGCATCGGGCGCCTCTGCTGATTCAACCCGTTTGCGCCCGTAGAGCGCCCAGGCCGCGCCGATGCCGCCGAGAACGACCACCGCTGACAGCAGCATCACCAGCCAGACCGTATCGGGGATGAAAGTTTGATGATGCCCCGTCAGATAGTGGTGAAACCAGGGCCAGACGGGCGTTCCAATCACGCCGAGGAGAACCGTAAAGACGGCCAGGACAACCAGCGGCACGGTCATGATCCGCGGGCTTTCGTGCGCAGGCTCCGAAGCGTGACCGACTCCCTCCGATCCCGCTGGACCGCGGTATTTGCCGAAGAAGACATAGCAGATTTGCCGCGTCATGTAGAACGCGGTCAAGAAGGCGCCGACCATCCCCAACAGGAACGGCCACCCGCTCGGTTGCCAGATAAAGGCCGCGTGCAGAATCTCGTCCTTGCTCCAGAATCCGGAAAAGAAGAGCGGCACTCCGCTCAAAGCCATCATGCCCACCGCATACGTTGCAAACGTCACCGGCATGAATTTCCGCAAAGCGCCCATCTTCCGGATATCCTGCTCGCCATGACAGCCGTGAATGACCGAACCGGCTCCCATGAACAGGAGCGCTTTGAAGAACGCATGCGTGATCAGGTGAAACATCCCCACAGCCACGCCGCCCGTGCCCAGGCCCATCATCATGTAGCCGAGTTGCGACACGGTCGAGTAAGCCAGAATCCGTTTAATGTCGGTCTGCGCCACGGCAATAAGGGCCGCGAAGACTGCGGTGACGGCCCCGACCCAGGTCACGCATTGCAATGCAGCCGTGGGAGTGATCGAGCCTCCGGCGATGGGGCCTGCAAGCAGCAACGGAAAAATGCGGGCCGTCAGAAAAACTCCCGCCGCCACCATGGTGGCCGCATGGATGAGCGCGCTGACGGGTGTGGGCCCCTCCATCGCGTCCGGCAGCCAGACGTGCAGCGGCACCTGGCCGGACTTGCCAATGGCGCCGCAAAAAATGAGCAGCGAAATGGCCGTGCTCAGCGCCATTCCGCCGGCAACCGTCTTCCAGCCAAGCTCGACCAGGGCCGACTGTTCGAGGCAGCCGTTGCCGCCGTCGTAAAACAGCAAAGTGCCGGTTTCGGCGTAAAGCCAAAGCATGCCCAGGAAGAACCCAAGGTCTCCAATACGGGTGACAATGAACGCTTTTTTGGCCGCGGCGGCCGCCCTGGGACGCTCATACCAGAATCCAATGAGGAGGTAGGAAGCCAGCCCCACCAGTTCCCAACAGACAAAGAGCAGCAGCAGATTGTTCGCGATGACCAACCCGAGCATGGCGGCGGCGAACAGCGACAGAAAACAGAAGAAACGCGTGAAATTCCCGTCGTGGCCCATGTAACCGACGCTGTAGATGAAGATGAGCAAGCCGACGAAACAGACCATGACGAGCATGGAGGCCGAGAGCGGATCCAGCACCCAGCCGAGCCGGAGCGAGGTTCCTCCGAATTCAAACCAGGAGAAGTTATGCACTTGTCGTACCGTTTCGGACGGCCAGCCCAGAGTGGTTGCAAACGCAATACAGGCGAGCAGGAGCGACACGCTCAGGCTTCCAATCGCCAGAGTGGCCGCGAAGGTCCGATGCCGCCGCCTCGCCAAAGCGGTCATTCCGCCGGCCAGGAGCGGCAGCACTGGGATCAGCCAGAGGTTTGGAACGATCCAATTCATCCGCGCATGGATTTTACCTCGTCCACATTGGTTGTCCTGTAGTGCCGGTAGATGGCGATGACGAGCGCCAGACCCACGGCCGCTTCCGCCGCGGCGACCCCGATCGAGAAGATAACGAACAGGATGCCCGTGAGCGCTTCCGGGTTTGCGCTGTATCGCCAGAACGCAATGAAATTCAGATTCGCCGCGTTCAGCATCAACTCGATGCCCACCAATACAAGAATGGCGCTGCGGCGCGTCAACGCGCCGGCCAGACCGACGCTGAAGAGCAATGCGGAAAGCAAAAGGTATTGCTGCAAAGGTGTCATTTCGACCGGCGATTCTCCCGCATGGCGATAACGACCGCGCCGATCAGCGCCACGGTTAAAAGCAGCCCCATGATTTCGAGCGGCAGGATATAATCGCCCATCAGCTTCTCGCCAATGCTCCGAATCGCGCTGCCGGGTTCGGCAGGCGGAATCAGCCGGTCGGCCACATTGGACTTTAAGACGGCCGCACCCAGGGAAAGCAGGACAAGGAGCGCCACCAAAATGCCTGCCCACGGTGAGTTGCTGATTTTGGACGGCGCGACCCACTCCACTCCCCGCGTCAGCAAAATGGCAAAGACAATCAGGATGGCCACCGCGCCGATGTAAACCAGGATTTGGACCAGGCCGACAAACTGCGCCCCGAGCTGCAAATAAAGCATCGCCAACCCCGCGAATGCGATCACAAGACAAAGCACGCAATGGACAAGATGGCGAAGCGTCATTGCCGCCACCGCGCCGCCCAGCGTGATCAAAGCAAGAATGACAAAGCTAAAACTCATTTCGTTCGCCGCCATTCCGTCTCGCGCCGCGCAGTTCAATCCGCATACCGATATTCCCGTTTGCGAACCCTCGTTTCAAAGGCGCGCCCGAACGCCACATAGGGGGCGGCCAGCAACCCCGCGCAAATCAGCCAGCGAAAGACAACGTTCCAGTCGCGCCAAAAGTGCCAGACCGCCGCCACGCCCATGTTTATGAATGCCATGGGCAGCGCGAACTTCCACGCGAAGTTCATGAGCTGATCCGAACGCAACCGCGGCAGCGTGCCTCTCAGCCAAATAAAGAAAGCGATCAGGACAAACAGCTTCAAAAAGAACCAGCACCACGACGGTATCCAGCCGAGAAACGCGAATGGCGGAAGGTAGCCGCCCAGGAAAAGCGTGATCGCAACCGCGTTGATCGCAAAGAGTCCGAAGTATTCTCCCAGAAAGAAGAGAGCGAATTTGAATCCGGAATACTCCGTAAAGTATCCCGCAACCAATTCCGACTCCGCCTCCGGCAAATCAAACGGCGTCCGGTTGGACTCCGCCGCCGCCGCAATCAGAAACAAAAGGAAGCCGGCAAGCCCCCACGGCTTAAACACGTGCCAGCCATGCAGGAAACCGCCGTGCACGCTTTCCTGGCTTTCCACAATCGCCACCAGCGAAAGCGAGCCCGCCATCATCACCACCGTCAGCGACGAGATGATGAGCGGCAATTCGTAACTGATCATCTGCCCAATTCCCCGCATGGCGCCCAGCAGCGAATATTTGTTCCGGCTCGACCATCCCGCCATAAAGACGCTCAACTCCGTGGACGCGCTCACCGCAAAGAAGAAGAGCAGCCCGGCATCGATATCGATCGGCGCCATGTTGCGTCCGTAGGGAATCACGGAGAACGCGAGCAGGACCGGCAGGACCAAAACCACGGGCGCGAGGAAATGAACCACCCGGTCGGCCGCCCGCGGCACCACATCCTCCTTGATCAGCATCTTCAACCCGTCGGCCACGAATTGAAGAAAGCCGTAAGGGCCGACCCGGTTCGGCCCCAGTCGATTCTGAATGCGCCCGAGCCCCTTCCGCTCGATGACCGTGACCAGGCCGAAGAGGAGGGCAAACACCGTCAGGATGGGGATGATCGAAAGTAGAATCGAAACCCATGATTGAAAGGCGGGCGGAGACAAGCTCACCAGCCAATGCTTCAAATTCACAAACAGTTGATCCAATCCGTTCATCTCAGCGCGCGTTGGGCGTATCCACTACCGAAGACCGCGCCGCACTGCAACTGTCGAATTGGGCCGGCTTTGGTTGGCTTTAGGGAGAGTCGTTCACTGCGAGGATTGCTTTCAAGGCTTCGGCGCGGCGGACAATGGTTTTGGAGATTGGCTTCGAGGCCTCTTCGCTGATCAGGCCCGGCTGCCGCACGCTGCGCGAACGGATTCCATTACTCGATTGCCCCACCGGCCCACAACCCGCCACGGCCGCCCGCCTCCGCCCAGAGCGCATAGACGCATTTCTCGACGAAGTAAAGGTCCCCGCGGCACCACGGCACATCCACAAATGACAACAACTGTTCCGCCCCGAGTTGTTCGACGAATACCGCGCCCGCGAAGAGCGCGCGCGGAAAATGCGGCGGATTCGTATAATTCTCGCCTCCAATCAGCCGGTCACCGAACGCCAAATACCACCCGTGGCGTTCTTCCCGAAAAGTGCGCAGCCACAACGACGCCAGACCGTCTGTTCGCCGCCGCAGCGCGAACCCCACTTCGGGCACCAGATCACAATAACGGGCGAGTTTCAGATTGTGCAGGCTTTTGGTGGCGGAAGTGGTGCGTTCGAGAATCTTCGGATTCACCCGGTCCAGGTTTACCCGCAGTTCCAGGAGCTCGAGACCGCGGGCGGCGGCGCGTTGTGTGGTTTCGCTATCGCCCATCCAGACCGCCAGCCGCGCCAGCCCCACCAATCCGGCCAGGTCCCCGTTGAGCTTTTGCGATTCATCCCTCGAATAATCCGTTTTGCGAATGTCGAATCGGTAAGGCTCGTCGAGCAGCGGCCTCATCCGCTCCACTACCGCCGGCCAATGCTGCCGAATCGAATTCGTGGCCCCCGAGTAATGGCCATAAGCCCAGAATGCGTAAACGCCAAACGCGCTTCCGGCTTTGCCTTTTCCCCGGTGCCGAAGATCGGCCGGGACCGTGTAGCTTTCACGCGCCTTGCCCTCACGCGCCAAAGTGCTTTGAATCTGGTAGGGCGGCGAATGCTCGATCTGCCGTTCCAGGAAATGGCGAACCTTATCCGCAGTCGTCCCGGGCAGAAGCGGCACCGCAATCGAGAGCGTGTAGAACAGCTCGGCCGAATGATCGAAATAGGCCTCGTAACCGCTTATGCCGGGGGTGTGATGGAAGGGAAGAAACGGAAAGCCATCGATGAAATCGGTGAGGTGGGCTTCGAGTTTGGCGGCGACGCGCTGGCCCGCCGGAGTGCGAGGCTGGATTTGGAAGAGGGCGGCTCGCCCAATGAACTCACTGAAATCCGTTTCAGTGAGTTTAGCCGGGTTGGCAGTATTAAAATTCCCGTGTGTGCCTTCGACAATATTCTGACCGTGGAGGGTGTCAAAGCTTAAAAGTGCTAAAAGTGCGGCCAAAAGCAGAAAAACGTTGACACTAACAGGGGAAACTCGGGCTTCCTTGCCTGGCGCCAGGGCGAGCTTTGGCTCGTCTCCCGCGAGGTTCACAGCGACGATCATGGTTTCGCCTCCAGGCAAATCACCTGTGATCCCACCGGAAAATAAACGCGCTGTCCCGCCACCGAAACAATCGCCCGCGCCGGTCCGTGCCATTCATTCACGATCCCAAAAGGCTGCCCCGCCTCCCGCGCCTTCTCGTAACCGCCCTGGCTTTCCCAACCGAAATTGCCCGGCCCATAAAAGCCGCCATACGTATCGCGCTTCCCATACCGGTTTTTCAGCAGACCGGTCTCGAGGTCCATCGAACCGATGTAACCCTGGTGATTCGAGAAGAGCCATCCCGGCGAACAGGACAAACTCTGCGTCTCGTCGCCAATATAGTTGAACGCCATCCACGGTTTGTCCTTCGCGCCCGGTGGCCGGCCCGGTTCCCTCGATCGGTAACCATGCTCGAGCAACTCGATCCGGCCCGTTTCAAGATCGAGCTTTCCAAAGCCGGTGAATGGCCGAACCTCCCCGCCGCCGTCCCACACACCGTAAGCGGACCGCACCGGCACAAACACCTCTCCCGTCTCCGGATTGTAGCAGGGCGGTGTCACAGGATTGTGCAGGCCGCCCGTGTAAAGGATCGGTGCTATCCACGGCTCCGTCCCGTCCTCGATCCGAAACGCATTAAAGGTCTGCTCCGCCGGGTTCTTCCTCAGATGCCCGATAATCAGGTCTTGTTCGCGACGGACATCTTCCCCCGTTCCCGCAATGTAGCGATTATCCTTCCCGCTGAAGCCCGTCCGCGCGACCAGCATCCGCTGGTTTTCATCCAGAATCGAGTGAAACTCCTGCACGGGATTGGTTGTGACAAAGACGAGTCCCCGGCAAATGACGGGAAAATAATCGCGCGCACTCAATCCGTGCAGCTTCCGGGATTTCCAAACGAGGGCGCCGTCCGGGAGGTTCAGACAGTAGAGATGCATGTCCTCGGACACGAACAACACACGCCGGCCGTCCTCGCTTATTGAGGCCGAATTGAGGATGCGGTTGCCCGTTTGAAATTGCCAGGCCGGCGCGCCCGTGTCCGAACGGAGCGCATAAAAGATTCCGTCACGATCCCCAAACAGGACCAGGCCGCCAAACACGACCGGCGAAGTCCAAATACCTTCCTCAGCCTTGAACCTCCACTTCTCCTTTCCTGTCGCAGCCGTCAGCGCATAGAGGCACCGGTCCATGGACCCGAAATAGAGGGCGCCTTCCGCGAACATCGGCGAGTGTCCAATAGGGCCGCCCGTCGCAAACACCCAGCGTTCCCCGCCCGTTTCCGCATCCCAGGCATACATCTTCCCGGCATAAGTGCCCATGAACGCCAGACCGCCCCCGACAATGATCTCGGCCCGCGGACCGGTCAGCTCCCGATACAGCTCCTTTCGCCAGACGAGTCTCAACTCACCCTTCGGGAACTCCGGATAAAAACCGGCGCGAAGCAAATCTCCGTGCAATGTGGGCCAGCTCATGCCGTCGTTCCTCGGAACCGGAGCCGATTGGGCGGAAGCCGCCGCCAGCAGAAGCACCGGAATCAGGGTTCGGACGCGGTCGAGCACAAGGCATTGCTACTCGAAATCAATTCGGCGAAACAAGCGCAATAGCGCTCGGGCCGGCGCGTGACCGGGGGGCGGGAGGGAAGAAAAACAGCGCGGCCACAAATACCATAAGCGCACGGGCCGTTCCCTGGAACCGGAGGGAAACATCCTTCGGTCATCTCCACGTGGCAACCAGATAAACCAATGCGCCGAGCGCCATGGCGCAAGGCAGAGTGACCAGCCAGGAAAGCAAAATGTTCCGCACGACGCGCAGGCGCGCCTGCCGGGTGGCCAGTCCAATGCCGAAGAGCGAACCGACTGAGACATGTGTTGTCGATACCGGCAAGCCGAACAAGCTCGCCCCCGTCACCAACAGGCCGGTGGCGAGGTTGGCTGAAAAGCCCTGCCCGTGGTTCATCCCTGTAATCTTGTGGCTCATTGTCTCGGCCACCCGGCGCGCGCTCAACAGACCGCCCAAGGCGATGGCGGCCGCCACCGCCAGCAGACTCGAGCGCGCGCCCAGCGCGGGCAGGACCAGAAGCAACGCCGCGATTTTGGGCGTGTCGTTCAGGCCGCGCGCGAAACTGACAACACCCGCACTCAGGAAATGCGCCGCATCCATCGCCTGTTGGCAGCCGATGCCCCAAAACCGGCCGGCATAACGTTGCGCGCACTCTCCCTTCTCAGCCAGATACGCCGACACCATCGGATCCGCCGTCTCCAATGCCAGAACGGATGAAGGCTGAGCCAGCGGCACCACCCGCCGTTCTTCTCTCAGGCAAAGACACCATTCCTTGGTAATGCCCAACCGCAGCCGCAACCATCGAAATGCCAGATAAAGCATTCCTCCCAACGCCACTGCCGCCAGGGGACTGAGCAATAAGGGGAGAAAAAAAACCCGTCCCAGAACCCCGAGGTTCATCTGGCCTCCCACCGCGGCCCATCCGGCTCCAAGCATGGCGCCCGTCAAGGCGTGCGTCGTGGAAATCGGAAAACCGGTCAGCGTGGCCAGAATCACTGTCGCGCCCGTGGCCAGCGCCACCGCCAATAGAAAAAACTCCGATCCCGCGAGCCCATCCGGCACCAGGCCCCTGCCTGAAAACCCTTCGAGCAAAGCACGTGAAAGGAAAATGGCTGCGACCGAACCGGCGAACGTGGTGATTGTGGCCCACCCGAGAGCCGTGGGATAACGGACAGTCTTGCTGCCGAAGAGGGAGGCGACCCCCTTAAAATTGTCGTTCGCGCCGTTCGCGTAGGCGAGAAAGAAGACGGCCGCAAAAAGCAAGGCGGTCATGGCGGGATTCTGGTTCCCGGCCCGCTTGCTGGCGAGCCAATTTGAAGAGCGGGCAACCCGGGGCCGCTCCGGCTCCTGCGAGGTTCACAATCAGCAGTTATTCTTCGAGAAGGTTCCGGCCGGATTCAGGCAATCGCGACTGCCGCGCCTGCTGTTCGATCTCCTCGGCTTCGCTCTCGAGCCCGCCTTCCGCGGAATTCGACGTTTCTTCATCATCGGATGCCGTCCTTGGTTCGTGCGGGCGGGCGGGCGCTTCGGGTCTGCGCGTCTCCTCGGCCGGCAGCATGCGCACCGGAACAGCTTCGGGAAACACGACTTCGCGCTGATCATCCGGCATGGAAATTCCCGCGTCCTGGAAGGCCCGCTTCGTCCGGCGGATAATGGCCGAGCGGACTTTGGGCGCGCTGTGCTGGCGCAGATCGATCCAAAAAAAACAACGGAGGTTTACGGTCGCCGACCCCAGCGAGTCCACAAGGACGAGCGGTTCCGGATCGGCCAGCACGGCCGCGTGGGCGCGCATCACTGACAATCCGACCGACTGTGCCTCTGCGATGGAATCGGCATAGCCAATGCCGACTGTGAAATCAGAACGGACGAACGGGTTGGCCGAGACGTTCGTGATCGTGTCCTTATAGATGGTCACATTGGGAATCTGGACGTGGTTGCCCTCGAGCGTCATCAGCACTGTGCAGCGCGTGTTGAGTTGCTGAACGTAACCCTTGTAGCCGGCCACTTCGATCAGATCTCCGGTGTTGAATGGCCGCCGCATGCTCATGAGAATGCTCGCCAGAAAATTCTCCGCGATATCGCGAAACGCAAAGCCGATCACCAGTCCGATCAATCCGGTGCCGCCCAGCACCGTCACGGCCAGCCGGGTCAATCCGGAAACTTTCAAGACGAGATAAAGCCCGAGGAGAAATACGGGCACCGCCACCAGCCGGGCGGCCACGGTTCGGAGCAGCTCATTCTTCAATCGCGGCCGGAAGAGGATGTCGGCGCCGCGCGCCGAGAATTTGGCCACAAACCAGGACAGAACCAACAAGCCGATGGCGAGGAGGACGAGCGGGCTCTGGCGGATGGCCTGGCGCGCCAGCCGGCGCATTTCCGCCCATGCCGGAGAAAGGTCCCACATGGGGCGCCCGGCCACCTCAATGCGGTTGACAACGGCCACCACATCCTCCGTCTTCGCCGCGATCTGGCCTGCCCATTCCTTGCGCTCCTGCGACTCGGTGCGGCCGGAGAGGAATACGATGCCTTCCTCAACATGGACGGCAGGATCCTGAAACCATTCCGCCGCTGTGAGAATGCGCGTAAGGCGGGATGCGATGGCCTCGTCGTCCACTTCCGGAGCGACCTCCACGCGGTCGGCAACGGTCACCGGCGCGGCTGCGTTGTCGGCGGGCGCGGCTGTTCCCGGCGCCGGAAGGTGGAGAACGACCGCTGCCAGGAAGGCGCAGAAGGTCGCCGTCCGGCTGAGAAATGAGCATTCGAGGCACCTGCGCATTGTCGGCGGGCGAGAGAATTGACGGTCCGGCGCGGCGGGTCAATCACTGGTTGTTCCGGAGCGCTGAGGCGGTGCTGAAGTTGATGGGCAAGATTCGCCCGTCGTCCATCCTGCGCCCGCGGCCAAAGCGCCAGAGGACTGGCGCCCGTCCGCCGTAATACTATGGAGGGCGGGCAGTCCAAAACCTGGCGGACTCCCCAACGCCTCGCGGGCGGTCGCGGTCTCGCGGTTGGAGCGGTCCATCAAAGCTTTGCTTCGCCCCGGCATTGTTGTAAGGTCGAGTTTTGTCTGGTTCGAAGGATTCGGTCTCATGGCGAAAGATTTGATCAGGATCGGCGGCGCGCGGGAGCATAACCTCAGGAACCTCACGCTCGATATCCCGCGCGATAAGCTGGTGGTCATTACCGGCTTGAGCGGTTCGGGCAAGTCGTCCCTGGCCTTCGACACCATCTACGCCGAAGGCCAGCGAAAATACGTCGAATCCCTCTCGGCCTACGCCCGCCAATTCCTCGATCAGATGGGAAAGCCGGAGGTCGATTTCATCGAGGGCCTCTCTCCCGCCATCGCCATCGAACAGCGCAGCTCGGGCACCAACCCGCGCTCGATTATCGCAACCACGACCGAGATTTATGACTATCTCCGCCTGCTCTTTGCCAACGTCGGTCAACCGCATTGCCCGGAAACCGGCGTCATTATCGTCGCCCAAACCACCAGCGACATCGTTGATCAAGTCCTGCAACTCCCGCCCAAGACCCGGGTCATGCTGCTCGCTCCCGTGGTGCGCGATGAGAAGGGCGAGTTTCGCGATGTGATCGAGCGCCTGGCCCGGGAAGGATTCGTGCGGGCTCGCGTTGATGGCGAATTTGTCGAGCTCGCCAGCAACGTCCGCATCAAGCTCGAACCCAAACAAAAGCACAGCATCGACGTCATCGTGGACCGGCTGGTCATGGACGAGAAAATCTGGGTTCGGCTCAGCGACTCGGTCGAGACCGCGCTCAAGTGGGGCGAAGGACAGTTGCTGGTGTTGCATCAACCGCCGGGCGGCACGAGCCATGATCCGTGGGCGGAAGCGTTGTATTCGAACCGCAATTTCAGTCCGGCCACCGGCAAGAGCTACGAGAAGCCGACGCCGAAGCATTTTTCATTTAACGCTCCGGCGGGCGCCTGCCCGGTTTGTCACGGTCTTGGCCAGAAGATGGTTTTCGACGAAGCGCTGGTGGTCCCGGACCCGGAGAAGACGCTGGAACAAGGCGCGGTTCTACCCTGGCGCCGCGGCGGGAAGCGCATGGTCACTTATTACAAGGCCCTCTTGCGTGGAGTGGTTCAGCATTACAGCGAAAGCATGGACAAGCCTTTCCGCGGGCTTTCGGAGGATTTCAAAAAGGCGCTCATGCGCGGTTCGGGCGGGACGGAGATCGAGTTTCACTTCTGGCGCGCTGGCAAAATGAGCGCCGTGAAACGCGCGTTCGAGGGCGTCATCCCGAATCTGGAACGGCTTTATCAGGAGAGCGAAAGCGAGTTTACCAAGAACCGCCTGAAAGCGTTCATGAACCCCGAGCCGTGCGATGCCTGCGGGGGCAAACGGCTCAAGCCGGAGATTCTGGCCGTAACGCTTCCCGATCCGGAAGACAAGCTCGAGGCAGAGACCACAGGTTCCAATGCCGACTCTGCGCGCGCCCCCCTCCCGTCAAAGATTCCCGGGCGTTCCATCATGGACATCTGCGCGCTCTCCATCGCCGACGCGGACAGGTTTTTCGCAAATCTGAAGCTTTCCGAGTTTCAACAAAAGATCGGCGGCGACTTGATCAAAGAAGTCCGTTCCCGCCTTGGCTTCCTGCGGAATGTCGGCCTGGGCTACCTCACCTTGAACCGCGAAAGCGGCACGCTCAGTGGCGGTGAGGCGCAGCGCATCCGCCTGGCCACGCAGATCGGCGCCGGCCTGGTGGGGGTCCTTTACATTCTGGACGAGCCCAGCATCGGTTTGCATCAGCGGGACAACAACCGCCTCCTCGAAACGCTCATGCGCCTTCGCGACATGGGGAATTCCCTGATCGTCGTCGAACACGACGAAGACACCATCCGCCAGGCCGATTACGTCATCGATATGGGCCCCGGAGCGGGCGTGCGCGGCGGAGAAGTCGTGGCCGCCGGCACCTTGAACGAGGTCCTGGCCAATGCACGCTCGCTCACAGCCAAATATCTTACCGGCGAATTGACCATCCCCATTCCGAAGAAGCGGATCAATGCCGCGGCTGGCCAGCATTGGCTCGAGATCCTCGGGGCATCTGAAAACAATCTGAAGAACGTGGATGTGCGCATTCCCCTCGGCAGCCTCACCTGTGTGACCGGCGTGAGCGGCTCGGGGAAGAGCACCCTGGTGGATGATATTTTGCGGCGGGCGCTCTTTCGCCATTGGTACGGTTCGAAAGAGCGGCCCGGGGCGCACCGGGCCATCGAGGGAAAGGACGACCTGGACAAGGTCATCGTCATCGATCAGACGCCCATCGGCCGCACCCCCCGCAGCAACCCCGCCACTTACAGCGGCATGTTCAATCACATCCGCGACTTGTTTGCCCGGTTGCCCTCCGCGCGTATTCGCGGCTATGATGCCGGCCGTTTCAGTTTCAATGTCAAAGGCGGCCGCTGCGAACGTTGCCAGGGCGACGGCCTGTTGAAAATCGAGATGCACTTTCTTCCGCCGGTCTATGTCACCTGCGAAGCCTGCAACGGCCGGCGTTACAACCGCGAGACTTTGGAGATTCACTACAAAGGCATGAACATCGCCGATGTCCTGGACATGACCGTCGATGAAGCGGTCAATTTCTTTCGGGCTGTCCCGCAGATTTATGAAAGCTGTCTGACCTTGGCCGAGGTTGGGCTCGGCTACCTTCGTCTGGGCCAGTCTGCCACCACCCTGAGCGGCGGCGAAGCCCAGCGTCTCAAACTCGGGGCCGAACTGAGCCGCAAATCGACCGGGCGAACCCTTTACATTCTGGATGAGCCGACTACCGGCCTGCACTTTGCCGACGTGGCCAAGCTCCTGGAAGTGCTCTTCCGGTTGCGCGCCCCGGGAAATACGCTGGTCGTGATCGAGCACAACCTCGATGTCATCAAAACCGCGGACTGGGTCATAGACCTTGGACCCGAAGGAGGCGATGCCGGGGGCCAGATCGTTGTGCAGGGCACTCCCGAAGAAGTGGCGGCGTGTGCCGCCAGCTATACCGGGCAATTTTTGAGTCGCCTTCTGGGACCGGCTCGGACATAAGGCAACTTCGACTACAGGACGCTGTGAGCAGACATTTCATACAACACGCGACGAGTTTTCTCCGCCAGGCACCCGGGCTGATTGCTCTTGCTTTGGTGTGGCTTCCCGCGGCCGGGCAGGCTCAGGGCACTTCGGAAACCAATGCGTTCTATTCAGCGGCCCGAGCTTTTGAAGATGGCATTTACGACCGGGCCGAGCGCGAATTTGCGGCGTTTGTCCAGCGGTTTCCGAATTCATCCCAGGTGGCCGAAGCGATTCTTCTCCAAGGCCGGGCTGCTCTCAGGCAGGACAACCCGCGGGTCGCAATTGACTTGCTCACAACCAATCTTGCCAAAGCCGGCCCGCTGGCAGACCGCTTTTATTATTGGTCCGCCGAGGCGTTTTTGCAGAGTTCGAACTATCCGGCCGCGGCCGGTTTTTTTGCGCGGTTGATCGAGGAATTTCCCAACTCGATCCGCACCCTCGAAGCCAGCTATGGCGAAGCGCTGGCGCGGTTCAAGTTGGGCGACTGGCCTCGCGTCGCGGCGTTGCTTCAGAGTCCCAATGGCTCATTCCAGAGAGCGGCCCGCCAGCGCGCCAATGACGAGCTCGCGGTGCGCGGCTTCCTTCTCCTGGCCGAAGCACTCCTCAAACAAGGCCGTTACCAGGACGCGGCCTCCGCGCTCGAATCGCTGGCCAGCCGGGATTTGACTCCGGAGTATGAATGGCGCCGGTATTACCTGCTTTGCCAAATTGCCCAGGGCTCAGGCCAGTTGCCGCAGGCGCTCAACGGCACAACCAATCTTCTCGTCCTGGCCGCCGCTTCAGGCCAGGCCGACCTCGTTGCCGAATCGGTCATTCTCCAGGGGATCATCCTCGAACAGTTGGACCGGCCGTCCGACGCCATTGCCGCTTACGAGCAAAACCTTGCCGACACCACCCCGGATGATAAACGCCGCCGGACCCTCCTGCGGATCATCGAGCTGACGCTGGCGCGGAACAGAACGGAGGAAGCCATTGAAAAACTCGACACCTTTTTCGTTCAGCACCCCCAGGACGCCGCTTCCGGCCTGGCGTTGCTGACTCTCGGGGAATTGCACTTGAAAGAGGCGCTTTCCCTTCAACCCAACGATGCGGTCGCCTCGACCAACGCCGCTGCTTTCAGCAATCATTTGCAACAGGCCCTGGCGCACTTCGACAATCTGGTCGGCCAAATGCCGGAAAGCGCCATGGCCGGCAAAGCGCATTTGAACCGGGGCTGGGTGTTGTGGACGGAAGGAAAATTTGCCGAGAGCCAGGCGGCGTTTGAGGGAGCCGTCGAGAACCTGCCGCCTTCCGAGGAGCGCACCGTGGCCCAGTTCAAAGTCGCGGATGCCCGGTTTCTTCAAAAGGATTACACAAACGCACTCCAGACTTACCGCCTTTTGATCAATCAATCCGCCGGTCTCCCCCTGCGCCAGGAGGGCCTGATGGACCATGCCTACTACCAAATCCTTCGCATTGCGCTCGAAACCGGCGACATCGCCACAGGTACCGAAGCGATGCGATTCCTGCTGGAGCGATTTCCGGAAAGCTTCTTTACCGATCGCTCGCTCCTCATCCTGGGCCAGGCCTTCAGTCGCTCCGGACTCTTTGACGAAGCCCGCTCCCTCCTGCAACAGTTCAGGGAGGGCTTCCCGGAATCCCCGCTCTTGCCGGAAGTGGAACTGGCCGCGGCCCGAAGCTACGTGCAGGAGGGAAACTGGCCTGCCGCCATCGAGCAATACGAGCAATGGCTAGCCCGCTTTCCCACCAACGGACTGTTGCCGCGCGCCCAATTCAACCTGGCCTGGGCCAACTATCAGGCGGGGCACCAAACCAACGCCTTCGTCCTGATGACAAACTTTGTCGCGCGCTTTCCCACCAACGAACTCGCGCCTCAGGCCCGTTTCTGGGTGGGCGACTTCTACTTCAATCACAAGGATTTCGTAAACGCCCAGCTCGCTTATCAGAAACTGGCCGAAGCCTATCCCAACACCGAGCTATCCTACCGGGCCCGGATGATGGCTGGACGCGCCGCTTTCGCCAACCAGCTTTGGATGGACGCGGCCGGGCCGGCCGGACATTTCACGATTCTGGTGAATGACAATACACTGGCGGAGCGTTTCCCCGATCTGGCAGCCGAGGCCTTCTTTGCCCTGGGCGACACCCGGCTGAGACAGGATTCCGGCACGAGCCAGCCTTTGAAGCGGTTCGACGACGCCAAGGATGCCTTCAGCAAAATCCCGCTGCTTTATCCCAGGAGTCCTTTGGTTCCGTTGGCCTGGGGCCGGATTGGGGATTGCTATCTGCAACTCGGCGCGCAGGACGCGAAACATTACGCCATGGCCACGAACGCCTACCGCCGGGCGCTCGAACATCCGGACGCCTCGGCGGCCGCGCGCAGCCAGGCCGAGATGGGCCTGGGGCTGGTCATGGAACGGCTGGCGCAATCAAAGGCCGGGCCGGACAGCGCCAGCGCCCTGGCGGCTGCGCGAGACCATTATCTGAACATCATCTACCGGACAGACCAGGCGCCCGATCCGTTTTGGGTGAAGGAAGCCGGCCTTGCCGCGGCGCGCCTGGCCGAGAAACAAAAGGATTGGCAGGTGGCAGTTAATATTTACAGGCGCCTTCAGACCATGCTGCCGCCGTTACAAAGCGCCCTGGAACGCCGCATCGCCCGCGCTCAGGAACACTTGCGCGACGCAGCCAGCGAATAAAATTCCTTCCTTGATGGAAGCGGGCAGGATTGGTTCGTCGTCCATCCTGCGCCTGCGGGCAAAGCGCCAGAGGACTGGCGCCGTCCGCCGTAATACTATGGAGGGCGGGCAGTCCAAAACCGGGCGGACCTCCCCAACGGCCTGGTAATCGCGAAGCGTCTTGGAGTGCGGTAGTCCTCTTAGTCCTCTACCGCTTTCTTTCCGGAGCGTGCTGAGGCCGATGGGCCAAGATTCGCCCGCCGTCCATCCTGCGCCCGGGGCCAAAGCGCCAGAGGTCTGGCGCAGTCCAAGACCTGGCGGACTTTACAACGGCCCCGGTGAACGCGAAGC
>CAZCUL010000110.1:0-4017 GCA_964501475.1 uncultured Verrucomicrobiota bacterium
CCGAGCGCGGCGGCCGATTCGCGAATCTGGCCGGGGATGTCTTGCAACCCGGCGGCGGTGTTTCGAACGATTGGCAGCAGACTGTAAAGGAAGAGCGCGAAGATGGCAGTGGTGGCGCTGATCCCAAAAAATGGGAGCGGCACCAGCAACGCCAGCAAGGCCAGCGACGGTATGGTTTGGATCATCCCGGTGGTGCCAAGGATCATCTGGCTAAACGCGCCCGGGCGGCTGGCCCTGATCCCCAGAGGCACACCCACGAGAACCGCCAGGAACAGCGAAATGCCCACCAGTGTCAGATGCCGCGCCATCCATCTCCAAATCATGGTTCCCGCGCGCTCCAGGCTTTCTTCGGTTTCCCGGCGCACATCCGTTCCGAAGTAGAGTGAAGCCGCCAAAGTATAGTTTTTGGTCTGTTCCGCTTCGGCATTCAAACGAACCATTCGCTCTTCCGGCAACGTCGCTTCCAAGGTTGTCAGTATGTCGATCACTGCCCTGGGCAGGTCCAATCGATAGAGGAAGACCGCCTCGTATCGAGGAAAAAACTGCAGGTCATCCTCCAGGACTCTCAGAGCGAGTCGGGCGGTTTTCGCATCGGTCGAGTAGGCGTCCTTCACATCGATCTCGCCGTTGACGAGCGCGGCGTAACCCAATCCATGCGCGATACCGCGAACCCGGGCACTCTCCAGCGCATACCGTTTTTGCAGAGGGCGCCAACCGTCCTGGCGGCTTAGAAACTCGTGGGTCAAACCGAATCGCAGCTCCGGATGGGCCGCCAGATGACTGATCTTCTCCAGGCCCAGACGCTCGGCGGTTTCCTGCCGTACCACCAGGGCATAACTGTTGTTGAAGCCCAATTCATCGGTCATCCCGATTCCATGTCGCGCCAGCGCCGAGCGCATGCCGGCCGGCGGGATTTCTCGTCCGGATTTCAGAATCTCTTCCGTGATGGTGCCGGTGTATTCGGGATAAAGATCGATAGATCCGCCGCGGAGCGCTTCCCAAAGAATAATCGTGCCGCCCATCCCCTGCCGATGCTCTGCCGCCATTGCGTTCCGTTCGAGCAGCAACCGGGCAATCTCGCCGAGCACATACGACTCCGTAAATTTCTTCGATCCAATCCTGACCGGGCGATCCTCCGCCGCGGTTGCCAGCCCGAAGCCGAATAAGAGATGACAGAGCAACACCCACGCGAGCGCGGGCCACCGGCCGACTTTTCGTTCCCGCCTCGGGAGCGAGTTTCGCGAAGGATTGAGCCGGAGTCGCATGGGCGCTCAGTCGTTCAGATCGTCAAGCTGCGCTGCGCCCGCAAAAACTCGCCCACGAATGCCGACGCCGGGCGAAGCCGCAAATCGTCCAACGTCCCGGTCTGCACCACCCTGCCTTCCCGCAGCAAAATGATAACGTCCCCGAGATAAGCTGCTTCGGCCATGTCATGGGTCACCAGGATGGCGGTTTGCCCAACCTCCGCGATGATGCGCTTCAAGTCATCCTGCAAAGCCGCCCGGACCATCGGATCGAGGGCCGCCAGCGGTTCATCCAGCAACAAAACCTCCGGGCGCAGCATTAAGGCGCGCATCAAACTGACCCGCTGCCGCTGACCACCTGAAAGTTCGTTCGGGAACTGATGCAGAGCCCCTTCCGGAAAGGCCGTCAGTTCGCAGAGTTCCCTTAAACGCCGGTCCAGACTTTGACCTTCCATTTTCAGATGGCGCGCCATGATCACCACGTTTTCCGCCGCGGTCAGGTGAGGGAACAAGCCTCCTTCCTGAATCACGTAGCCCATCCGACGCCGAAGCGAAATCAGGTCCGCAGGGGCAAGCGGCCGGGTGTCGAAGAGAATCTCTCCGCTGGTCGGGCGGATCAACCCGATGAGCATGCGGAGCAGGGTCGATTTGCCGCAGCCGCTCGGCCCAATGAAGACGGTCGTGCGCCCGCTCTCGATGCGGAGGTCCAGGGGATGCAGGGCCATGGACTGAGCAAAGCTCTTGCTAACGCCGCGGAGCTCGAATTTGGCGGGAGATGACTTCGCGTTGCCGGCCACGGGGCAGAGCTTAGCTCAGCCGGCTGACACTACGCACGGCAAAGTAATGCACGCTAAAGAGCCGCTGCGGATCGCACCACGACGCCAGCAACTCATAACCGGCCCGATAAGCCAGCTCTTCAAACTCCTCCACGGTATATTTATAAGAATACTCGGTGACAACATGTTCGCCGCGCGCGAACGCGATGGTCTCGCGGCCGAGACGAACCTCCTGCGCCTTCCGGCTGACCAGATGCATTTCCACGCGGCCGTGCGCTTCGTTGTAAAAGGCGTGGTGCGCGAATTGGTCCAGGTCGAAGTTGCAGCGCAGCTCGCGATTGGCCCGCGCAAGCAGATTGAGGTTGAAGGCGGCTGTAACCCCTTGCGAATCATTGTAGGCCCGGTGCAACACCACAGGGTCTTTTTTCAAATCCACTCCGATGAGAAGCCCGTCGCCGATCTGGCATTGGGCGGCAATGCCGCCCAGGAATTCCCCCGCGGCTTCCGGTTCAAAGTTTCCGATGGTCGAGCCTGGAAAAAACAAGGTGCGGCGCTCCGCCTGCCATTGCCCGAAGTCCAACGGCAAATCCTGAGTGTAGTCCGCGCACACCGGGACGATTTGCAACCCGGGGTATGCCTTCGTGAGCGCCTGGCTGGATTTGATCAAATGAGCCCGCGAAATGTCCACGGGCATGTAGATCGCCGGCTCCTCCAGCCGGTCGAGCAAAACTCGCGTCTTGGTGCTGCTGCCGCTGCCCAGTTCCACCAGGAAGGAACGAGGCCCGAGGCAGGCCGCGATCTCTCGAATATTCTGGCGCAGAATTTTGAACTCCGTGCGGGTGGGGTAATACTCCGGTCGCGCGCAGATTCGATCGAACAGGCGCGAACCAGCCGCGTCGTAGAAAAACTTGCACGAAATCTGTTTCGGCCTCTTCCGCAAACCGCGCCCCAGTTCCTCGGAAAAATTCTGCGGAGTCGGTTCGAGGTCGAGCAAGGTCATTTCGCCGTATTCCACCGTTTTCATCTTGAATCCCTCGCCAGGCGGATGCCGGTGAACTGCCAGCGCTTGTCCGGCATGAAAAAGTTTCGGTAGGTCGCCCGAATATGCGAACGGGAAGTGGCGCATGATCCGCCCCGCAGCACCATCTGCCCGCACATGAACTTTCCGTTGTACTCGCCGATGGCGCCCGGCTCGGCCTGATAGCCCGGATACGGCAGATACGCGCTCCGGGTCCATTCCCACAGATCGCCAAAGATCTGTCTGAGGCGGGACGATCCAGCCGATTCCGGCGAAACCGGGGCCGGATGAAACATCTCGTTTTCCACGAAGTTGCCGTCGGCGCCTTGCTTTGCCGCCGCAACCTCCCACTCCACTTCGCTGGCCAGCCGTGCGCCGGCCCATCGGGCGAAAGCGTCCGCCTCGAAATAGCTCACGTGGCAAACCGGCTCGGCGGGCTCCACTGCGCGCAATCCTGACAGGGTAAAGGTCTGCCATTGCCCATCGACCTTCTCCCAGTAAAGCGGCGCTTTCCAATCCTGCTGCCGCACAGTTTGCCAGCCGAGAGAGAGCCAGAATTCCGGGCGCGTATAACCGCCCTCCTCGATGAACTGGAGGTAATCGCCATTGGTAACCAGGCGCGAACCCAGCGCAAAGCGTTCGAGGAACTGGCGATGGCGCGGACCTTCGTTGTCGTATGAAAAGCCGCTGCCTTCATGGCCCATCCAGTAAAGCCCTTCGCCAAACTCGATCCAATCCAACGGCGGAACCTCTTCGCGGCGAAAATCCTTTCGTGGGCGGTAAACCGGATAAAGCGGATTCTGCGCAAAGACATGCTTGATGTCCGTAACGAGGAGCTCCTGATGCTGCTGTTCGTGATGCAACCCAAGCGTCACCAATGGCGCCAGGCCCGTTAATTGGTCTTCATCGCATCCCTCCAGCAAGCGGAGCATTTCGGAATCGATGTGCTGGCGGTACTGATAAGTCTGCTCGACGGTTG
>CAZCUL010000111.1:0-7011 GCA_964501475.1 uncultured Verrucomicrobiota bacterium
AACGCCAGCGAATTGAAAAGCATGATAAAACTCCGACACATTGAGAAGTGCTTTAAGACGAAGGCGGGTGCCACGTACGTTCTGCGCCAGATCAGCATCGATATCGCAGAGGGCGAGTTCATCACCGTAATGGGTCCATCGGGTGCGGGCAAATCAACGTTGCTGGCCATTTTGGGAATGTACGACAACGAGTGGGCAGGCGAGTACCATCTTCATGATCACGCGGTCCACAAGTTGGGGTCGAAGGAACGCGCCAAGTTGAACAAACAACACGTCGGCTTTGTGTTCCAGCAGTTCCACCTGCTCGATGATCTTACCGTGGCTGAGAACCTCGACATTCCGCTTTCTTACCGCGACATCAAGAAATCCGAGCGCCAGGCTATCGTCGCGGACGCGCTGGACCGATTCGGCATCGTGGCCAAGAAGGATTTGTTCCCCAGTCAACTGTCCGGCGGCCAGCAGCAACTCGTGGCCGTCGCCCGCGCCATCATTGCCAAGCCGACGCTCCTGCTGGCCGACGAGCCGACCGGGAATCTGCACACCGACCAAGGCCGCCAAATCATGGAGCTTTTCAAGAAACTCAACCAGGAAGGCGTCACCATCATCCAGGTCACACACTCCGAAACGAATGCGTCTTACGGAAATCGAGTAATTCGGCTGCGTGACGGCTGGCTCGAACAGTAGGTTCTCGGCGACGAATCGGTTACGATTTAGGGGAGGAGGCCCTACCCTCGGCGGACTTCGATAATCTGGCCAACTTGCCATCTATCGCTGTCGCAGAAGTTGACTACATGTGTAGTGTGTTCTAACGTGGAGGCGAATTCCTTGGCCGTCAGTGTGCAGCCATCAAGAATTCCTTGAAAGAGCCAACTGCCGGCAATGCTTATTTTTAGAGAATGACCGTCTCCCACGAAGAAACCCGGTGAAACCATTTATGATGTTTGCGTGCTCGTCCTCCCCACATCCCTTTCCCTCTCCGTTCACAGGGAAACAGCCTGGAGGCATTGCCTTTGAAAACGACAACTACAATTCGGCTTGGTCTGTACGACGCGCTCATGGGTCTCATCGGAATATTTCAATACGCGGTAGGAATTAAAGTTCTGAAAAGCAGGTATTTGCGACCGTTTACATCCAAAGTTGCCTCCGGCTCAGACTCGAGGGTAAGAGTCGGCAAACGGATGGCCGCGTTGGCAGCAGTGGTGATGCTCGCCGCGACCGGACGAAGTGCCGAGTCGCTGCCGTCGTTGAGTATCGGGGACAGCAGCGTTGCGGAAGGAGACACAAACGCGCGGCAAGCGGTGTTCGTGGTATCGCTGTCGGAGCCAGTCCCGCATGTTGTGGAAGTCGATTATCGCACGGTGGCGGGCACAGCGACGGCGGGTGAGGACTACGTCGTCCAAACAAATCAGCTTCGGTTTCCACCTGGTGAGATTTTCCAGACCGTTCAGGTTTCTATCCTCGGCGATGCACTTGATGAGGCCGATGAGAGTTTTTATTTAGAATTGTTCAACCCGCGCAATGCGATCTTGGCCGCTGCCGAAGGCCTCGGAATCATTCGAAATAACGATCCACCGCCGGTAGTTTCCATAAGCGATACTGCCGTGATCGAAGGGAACGGTGGAAGCACCAGTGCCGTCTTCACTCTCCGTTTCTCAACTGCGAGCGCACGGGAGGTGACGGTGGCTTGTTCGACGAGCAACGGAACAGCGCGTGCTGGGTCGGACTTTACCGGCATCTCGCGGCAGATAATCGGAGTGCCGCCCGGACAGACGAACGCCCAACTCGTGGTTCTTGTTGGCGGCGACGTGGAGATCGAGCCTGATGAAATGTTCTTCGTACACCTGTCCAGTCCTGTCAATGCGGTGCTAGGCGAGAACGTAGCGCAAGGCACCATCGTTACTGATGATCTGGCGCCTGCTTTGGTTGTCGCCGGTTATCGAGTCATCGCCGAAAGCGTTTCGCCGGCGAATGGCACGGTCGATCCCGGGGAGACAGTCACAATTAGTCTGGCTCTCCGAAATGAAGGCAGCACCGCCACCACAGATCTTGTCGCCACGTTGTTGACCGGGGACGGCATCCAGAGCCCCGGCGGCCCACAAAGCTTCGGAGTCCTAACGGCCGGCGGGCCACAGGTATCGCGTCCGTTTTCATTTACCGCTGCAATGACCAACTGCGGATATGTCCGAGCCATGTTGCACGGGCACGACGGAGCGACTGATCTGGGTACCATCCCACTGGCGGTCGCTGTCGGCGGGGGCGAGGAGTTCATGATCCATAGCCTGAGCGCCAGTGGTTCGCAGGTTGTGGAGCATTGGCCACTCACCGGCGACGACCGCGGCGGCATAGCGGTCTCTGGCAGTCGGGTATTTGTGGTTGGTGACCGGCATACGGCCCACTTTGCGCTGAATGACCTCTCGGGGGGAGTCCAGCTTACGAATGAAATCTACGACGGCTTGGTCAGCGATCTAAAAACCGAAGCTGTCTACCTGTTGGCTCACGGCGATACTCCCATCCGCATGCCGAACCCGCCTTGGCAAGACCTTCCTTGGCAGGACATTGTAGTTAGCACGCTGCTCCGGCTGGACGGAAACACGGGGCAACGCACCGGAGAGCGAATCGACCTCTCGGTCGCACTCACGATGGGAATCGGTTCGGGAGTTTTCGCAGGCTGGGGCCGCATCGTCCTGCACAATGGTATTGAAGTGTATGACATTGACCCAACCTCGGGCCAGGTCACGGAACTGGGGCTCATGTCGGTGCCCGTCCGGCGACGTGCCGAAAGCTGGGCTTATTGGGGTATAGCGGAGTTTCTCGATGGCGCGCTACACCTGGTATATGTTCAGGACTTTAAGACCATCGTCCGTGCGCGAGTGCCGGACGGTAAAATCACGACAGTTTCAACTTTCGAGTCTCCATACTTGGGCGACATGACGTCGATTACCATGTCGCCGCGACTGGGGAGGTGGTATTTCCATTACGAAGACGACTCGATGTTCAATCAGTCCGTAGCACCTACGGGTGCTTTCGACCTGCCACCGGAGTTTTTGGGTTACGCGGATGCATTCACCACCTCGTTGTGCGGAAACTCACTCCCGGCAATTCTCCGCCAACCGTTGGCTCGGAGTTTGATCGAGGGGAAGACGACGACGTTTACTGCCGTGGCGGCGAGTAACCGTCCGCTGCATTATCAATGGCGGTTCAATGGAAACAACATTCCGGGGGCGACAAGTGCCGAACTAACGTTGAGCCAAGTGACCACAAATAAAGCTGGCCGTTATTCAGTCGTTGTGAGCAATGCGTTCGGTGCTGTTACCAGCACCGAAGCAACGTTGACCGTGATCGATCCCAACAGCGATCTGTTCGACGACTTCGACCCGGAGATTGACACCGTACAGTGGTTGGCATTAAAGGGCACGGCCGTAACGCCAGTTCTGGCGACCAATTACGGTGGCAGTGTGTCCGGTTCGAACTCGCTATGGATCGGCAATTCTGGCGACCGATTCGCCGCGACTCGTCCGCTGAACACCAGTCGCGGGGGCACGATTCGTTTCCATCTGCGGCTGGCCGATGGGAGCGAGAGCCACTGGCAAGTGGGACCGCTGCCAAACGTCGGAGTCGTATTGGAGTATTCGATCGATGATGGTACGCATTGGACCGAGCTCGGCCGCTACGACGACGAGTCCTTTCGTAATTGGAAACAGGTTTCCCTCGGAATTCCGGCTGAGGCACACGGGCCCTCCGTGCAGTTTCGATGGCGGCAGCTATCTCACAGTGGCGTTGGCAGCGCCCATTGGTGCCTGGACGATGTGTTTATCGGCACGACACCGACGCCCCCATCCGTGACGATTCAGGCTGCGGAGCAACTCCAGATCGTCCCGGTGGGTTGGGCCGCCAGCTTCACAGCATTGGCGTCTGGCAGCAGTCCATTCTTCTATCAATGGCGCTTCAACGGCGAAGATCTGGCCGGCGCAACGAACGCCACACTGTCTCTGGCAAACGCAATGACCAATCGATCGGGCGCCTACTCCGTGATCGTGACCAATGCTTTCGGTTCTGTCACCAGTGTCGTCGCCACGTTGCGTGTGTTTGAATTCACGGGGGACGAATTCCAAATCGTGGGTTTGTTCACGAACAACCACCAAGTGATCGAGCACGAAAGCATCACTGGCGATACGCGCGGTGGTATCGCGGCTTCGACGACACATGTGTTTTATACCGGGCGCGAGCAAACGGGACGCTTTGCATTGGGCGACCTCTCCGGGGGCGCGGGCCTCGGTAAAGTTTATCAGGGGCTGGTGAGCGACCTGCAAACCGAACGGATCTATTCGCTGGGAAACGGCACCAATTTAATCGGTTTGGGCCTCGTCACGACGTTGATCGAATTGGATGGAGTCACTTTGCAGCCGACGGGGCTGCGCGTGAATCTGAGTCAAGCTATCCTTCCGCTTAGCGGGTATGGCGGCATCTTCGCGGGCTTTGGGCGGGTCGTTCTATGGAGCAGCGAGCGAACCTATGAGATTCGACTGGCCACAGGTGAAGTGACCGACTTGGGCGTAGTGGATCTGCCGGCTTTTGTAACTTCGGAGGATGAGCATGTGTTCTGGGGCGTAGCGGAATACTGGGGAGGGGCAGTTTCGCTCGTCTATGCCCGCGATGCCGAAACGATCGTGCGCACCCGCGTTCCTGACGGACTGACCAGTGTCGTGGCGCGGTTCATCGACTTGGGGGAAGAAATGTCGTCTTTCACTGCGTCACTGAAACGGAATCGCTGGTACTTCCATTACACAGACGACTCGCAATTTGGCGGGCATGACGAGACGATAGGATATGCCGATGCCGCGTTTGCGTACGGTCTTGACTTTTTAGCTCAGTCACCGCGCCTGAAGATTCAGCGCTTGTCCGGCAACAGCTTGGAGTTGCTCCTTTCTAATTCCGATGGAACTGCGGTGAACCCAGGTTGGATTACGAATGCACGCGTATTAACCACGACCAATATCGCGTTGCCGCTCGATCAGTGGACGGAAGTACCTCACTCGCTTGCGACCAATGGTCTATTGTTCTTGGAGGGCATCGTCGATGCACCGCAAAGGTTCTTCCGTGTGACGAGCGCAGACAGTACAACCCTCGCCCTGCGCGATGGAATGGCAGAGCCGAAGTACAAGCTCCGCGTGAACGACGCGGCGTTGAGTCAGGAGATGCAACGCAGGGGGGCGCGACTCATCGGCGATTATGGCGGTTATCAACTGCTAGAAGCAAATTCACTCCTGGCCAACGAATTTGGCAATCGAACTCAAGTCACACGCTATGATGCAGACAACATCATCGAGTTGCTGGCCCGCAAGATCGACACTTCGAAGGCGGAGACGCGAGCCATGCGCAAGGAGGTTGGCGGTTTCAAAGGCAAGCGGCTGCACCTGGTCCAGTTCGCGGGGCCAGTGAAACCCGAATGGTATCGCGAACTCAAGCAGTGCGGTGTCAAAGTTGTGTGTTACGTGCCGCACAATGCCTACCTCGTGTATGGAGACGAGGCTTCGTTGAAGGACGTTCAAACTCGCTCCAAAGCAGTCCGGCATGTGCAGTGGGAAGGCGAGTGTTTGCCCGAATTCAAAATTCATCCTGGGGCGGCTCAACTTGCCGCCGCCAAAGCACTCGGAGGCAATGAAGGAGAATTGTTCGCGATCCAACTCGTCGCCGACGAGGAGGCCAACGCGGATACACACCGAATCATCGACGGCCTGAAGCTCGCGCCCATTCTCAAGCAGTGGAGATCTCTGGATTACCTCAATGTGATTGTGCGTTTGCCCCCGGAGCGGCTGGGGGAGATTGCCGCAAGGCCCGATGTCGTTTCGATTCAGCCGTATGTGGTGCCGCAAAAGCGGGACGAGCGGCAGGGGCAGATTCTGGCCGGCAACCTCGTTGGCGATGTTCCGAGCGGGCCGGGTTATCTCGCGTGGCTGGCAAGCAAAGGATTCACGCCAGAACAGTTCGCAGCCTCGAGTTTCGTCGTGGACGTATCGGACAGTGGCATTGACAACGGCAGCACTACTCCAGGTCATCCCGGATTGTATGAACTCGGTAACAATAGCTTGAAGAGCCGCGTGGCTTACAATCGCCTCCTTGGCTGGCCGAATAATGGAAGCACGATCGGCTGTGATGGCCACGGCACTCTGAACGCGCACATCGTCGCAGGCTACAGCGACGCGAACACTTTCCCGCACGCGGATGCAGAGGGTTATCACTATGGGCTGGGCATCGCGCCGTTCGTGCGCGTGGGTTCCTCTGTCGTGTTCGATCCCCAAGCGGGCACGAATCCGGACTACGCTGAACTGCAGTCGCGTGCCTATCAAGACAATGCCCGCATTAGCTGCAACAGTTGGGGCGCGAATTTGCGAGGTCTTTACACAGTCGATTGCCAGCAATACGACGCCTTGGTTCGCGATGCTCAGCCTGACAATTCACCTTTCCCGGTGCCGGGCAACCAGGAGATGGTGATTGTCTTCGCGGCTGGAAATTCAGGCCCAACTGCGGGCACGGTGGGCATGCCCGGGTCGGCCAAGAACGTTATTTGCGTGGGCGCGTCTGAGAACGTCCACTCTCATTCCACCGCCAGAGGCGGCAACAATATGGCGGGGGGTGACGGTTGTGGCCTCGGAGATTCCGAAGCTGACAACGCTAACCAAATGGCCTGGTTTTCCAGTCGTGGCCCTTGTGCTGACGGGCGCATCAAACCGGACTTGGTGGGGCCGGGCACACATGTTACCGGCGGAGTGGCCCAGCAAAGCAACCCATCTGCGACTGGCACGGCGTTGAGCTGTTTTGACGGATCGGGCGCATGCACGTTGCCATCCAGCCGGTTTTTCCCCGTAGGTCAGGAGTTTTACACCACGTCATCGGGCACGAGCCACTCCTGTCCGGCCATTGGTGGCGGCGCGGCGTTGTTGCGGCAGTATTTCATCAACCGGAACTGGCGGGCGCCCAGTCCGGCGATGACCAAGGCGTGGTTAATGAACT
>CAZCUL010000112.1:0-3932 GCA_964501475.1 uncultured Verrucomicrobiota bacterium
GGTTCGTTCTGTTCCAAGACCCACAAGTAAAGTCCGTGACCCGGATGCTTCGCGTCACACCACATTGCGACCTCTGACAACAGACGTTTGCCCACTCCTTTCCGCTGCCTGTCGAGGCGGACATGCATGTTGTCGAGAAGCGTCCCCCACTGCTCATCCTCGCGACCGAAGGCACAGGCGAACCCGATCACTTGATCCTCTTCCGTGGCGATGACGACCAACTGATTCTTGAGTGGCGACGACAGCCGCTGCTTCCACACTCGGATTCGGTCCTGCACGAGGTCACCGTCCAGAAACTCATCCCTCAACGCGCCGCGATAAGTAACGCGCCAACTCTCAGCGTGGAGAGTGGCTATTGCTACCGCGTCATGGGGTCTGGCTTCTCGAACGTGCATGGCTGACTGCCGTGCTCGGACGCATTTCCGGCGTGAGCGAGCGCCTTTTGCCAGGTCGCGACTGCCACGCCGCATAAAATGGTTGCTCCGCCGGCGATGAAAAACAAAGTTGGCGTTTCATGGATCCAAACAAAGGCGATGCCCATGGAAAGCGGCGGGACCAGGAAACCATACACCGACGCTCGCGAGGCAGGCATGCGTGCCAAAACATGAGCCCATGCGACATGAGCCAACGCCGTGGTAAGGCCGACATAAATGATGGCCAGAGTGGCTGACGAAGGAGCCGTCGAAAGCGCCGACAGGGCCTGCGGGAGAAGGAAGCTGAGGAAGAAGGTACCAATCCACACGGCATAACAGATAACCTCAAACGGCTCGTAGCTTGTCAGCAACGGTTTTTGGAGAATGCAAAAGAGGCTCCAACAAATCGCGGCAAGCAGCAGGACGAGAGTGTTAATCCCCATCGCGAACGTTCCACCTTGCGCGCGGGCGATGAGCCACACGCCGAACAGACAGATCGCAACCCCAAGCCATGTGCGCCGAGTGATTCTTTCTCGGAGAAACAACCACGCCAGGACGCCGGTGAACACGGGAGAGATGTTGACTACGAAAGCGGCGGCGCTCGCAGTGGTCCGGAGCTGCCCATAGTTGAAGATTATGTGGTAACAAGGAACACCGATGACCGCGAGCGCCAGGATGGCGGGAAAGTCCTGCTTTCGCGGCCATCGGACCTTGCGACGGAGCGCGACGCACGCCAGGGTCAACGAGGCAATCAGAAACCGGAGAGCCGCCGCCTCGAAGGCAGAATAACCCTCCAAACTCACTTTGAGTGCGGGAAAAGACGACGCCCACAGAATCAAGGAAGTGAATAGCGCGAGGTAAAGCCGCTGCTTGTCCATAGGTTGCAGTTCCTATCGGGACGCACATCGAGCCGACACAGCGAGTTTTCCGGGACCACTCGTTACTGGGTCAGTCTCTTGACCAACAACACGCGGTCGCCGCCCGCACCGTCGTAGTCTTTGGCCACTGGCAGGCCGTCAACAGACTTCTCGCTCGGCTCGGTAGAGAAGCCCATGCGCAGGTGGAATGCGACCGAACTTCGATTCACGGGCGAGGTGACACAGCGCACGACGTTACGGCCCAATCTGCTCACGGTCTCGAAGAAATGCTCATAGAGCAGACACCCCAAACCCTTTCTCCGAAAGTCCAGTGCCACGCCGACAAAGTGGATGTAGGCTTCGTGCTCAAACGTCTGCGAGGCAAACCCGATCAGAAAGCCCACGACGTTGCCTTGGTACTCCGCCGCAAAGCTTGTCCCCCGGAAGTGAACAAAGAAAAGCCTGGGCAGCATGGCGGCCACGTTTCGACCTCCCCACCAGTCGTTCACGACGCGAATGACGGGCTCGTAATCCGTCGTCTCGACGTGGCGAATGAGAACTCCTTTCACTCGACGACAGACGGTGCTGTTCGACCGTCCGCATCTTCCGCTATTCATAAACAAACTCTGTCGCCTGGCGAATCGAGATCTGCCCATCCCTGTTCAAGGAGAACCCGATCGAAGGCCCGTCCTTCAAATTGATCTGGCGCGACCAACGGATCGCTTTGCCTGGAATCGCGAACGTCACGACAGGAGCAGTTGAAGCAGCAGTGGTGGACACACTCCCTGCCAGTCCCAGTGTTGAAATGGTTTTTGGCCGGCCATTGTAGACCTGTGTTCCGTCGACTGTAATAACCACCTCGTCTCCGGCGTGAAAGCCCTCCTGTAGTGAATGGCGAACGCGTGCGGACCGCAAGAGGGCGTGGATTTCGGAGTGTGAGCCGCCTGCTTTTTCGAGCCAGCCGGCGCAGAAAGCAATGCCTCCAACTCCATTCGCCTTTCGAGATCAAGCACACGACCCGGGTAATCGGCGCTGACTGAGGCGTTGGAAGAATTTTGCAAAAGCCAAATCATCGCTCTGTTGGTGTGATGACAATTCTCGACGCGGGGGCACGCAAGTCCAGTGAAGTTCGACCACTCCAGGTTGAGCTTTTGTCCGGCCTTCGCGGATCCGCGAAGCACTTCGGAAACCACCAGCGTTCCCGAACTGTAGTCGATTGCTTCCTTCGTGGTTGTGACGACGCTGGTCAGGCGCGCAACGACGATGACATCCGTCTGCTTCAGCAAATCCTCCAGCGGGACCATCGCCCATTCTGCGACCGCTGCTGGAACAACGAACAGGAGAGCCGGCCAACGGATGAGCGCGCGTTTCATCTGCTGCCTTAGACGAAAAGTGGCAACCAAGTGCTCCAGGATTGTAGCGACGTTTCAGCGGCTAAACCAACCGGCCGCCGGAGTGGCCGTCTGATTCGGGACCGCTTCCGATTGCGACGACAGATGGCAAAGCAATACAGCCGCCCGTGTTCAGGAGCGTCGGGCCTCAGGGCCGTAAATCTTCCGAAAAGTGAATGCATGCGGCGACTCTCCATGACGAGACAGATACTCCAAACGTTTTTTGGGCTCGGCAATTTCCGGTATGGAGCCGGCGGGAATCCACCACATGGCCATGTGCGGCGCCTCCATTTTCTCGAACCAATCCTGGCGGCGCGCGAAAACGCCGCCGTGCATGCTTCGATAAACGTAATCCTTCAGCGCTGACAACTGCCAAACGGACATGTTGAATATGACACGCGGATCGTCGTAAACGCGCACGGCAATCGCGTTGCCGTCGTCAGTCTGAAGCCGCCAGATGAATCCGGGGCTGGAGTCGGCAACGGCATTGACCTTGTCGAGCGCGTTGATGAACTCGGCCATCAATGGGCTGTCCAACGGGGCTTTTGCGCGCGCGATGTTTACTTGAGCAAGATGAAAGGCCATTTGAAATGCATACATCGCAGGGAACGGCATCGCAAAAGGTGCAGTCAAAACGACAGTCTATTTGCGGCCGAGAATCTCGCACCAGCTTTGGGCGAAGACTCCATCCTCGGAGCGCTGCCAATTCCTGAGTGCCGCCGCGTGGCTCTCAATTCGTTGCTTGTCGCCGGGCGGCACAGCGATTTCTGCCGAACGTTCAATGCGCTGCGCCAGGTACTCCCCGATGGATTCAAGCGAGCAATAGCACTCGTAAGAGGCCGAAAACTCCAGGTCACGAAAACCTGCCTCATGCAACAGAGCTTTGAACTTGCGCCCGACCTGAACGTCGCCACCACTCTGTGTCTGCAGCCTCTGGTAGTAAGCAAGCGCAGCATCGAGTTGTGGAGTCATGGGCGAGACAAGAAAGCCTCCCCAGTCCGGGCTGCGCAAGGCCACCATGCCTCCTGATGCCAAGACCCGGTGAATTTCCGACAGCGCAGACAGCGGCTCGCGCAAATGCTCGAAGACCGCATGAGCAAAGACCACGTCGAACGAGCCGTCGGCAAACGGCAATTCGTAGATCGAGCCAACCTCAAAGCGCACATTCGTGATGTTCTGATTTGCGGCTTCCTCTCGCGCCCTCTCAATCTGCGAGTTCTCTCTGTCCAGACCGATGACTTGGGCAGGCGACACGGACCGGGCAAAGCCAA
>CAZCUL010000113.1:0-3734 GCA_964501475.1 uncultured Verrucomicrobiota bacterium
GCAGCAAACTACGGGAGCGGCGATGGATGGGTGGTGTGGCTGGACGCGAACGGGAACCAGCTTTGGGACATTGCTTATGGCGGAAACAATCCCGACGCCGTGGCGGCCGTCAGTGAAACGAGCGATGGCGGATTCATCCTCGGCGGGTCTTCCAACTCCGGCGCCAACGGGAACAAGACCGTCGCCAACCAGGGCAACGCGGACTTTTGGCTGATCAAGTTGGGCGCGCCAATGGAGCCGCCGCCGGCCGAATACTTTGCCGCGCCCAACGGTTTGCCGAGCGGCGATGGGAGCATGGAACGCCCCTGGGACCTGCAGACCGCCCTTGGCCGCGACAGCCGCTTGTTGCCCGGCGATACGCTCCACCTGCGGGGCGGCACTTATATTGGGAATTTCACTTCCTTTCTCACTGGCCGGAGCAATCACGTCATTACCGTGCGCGGTTACCGCAATGAGCAAGTGACGATTGACGGGTATCCGAACCCGGGACTTTTTCCATTAACGATTGAAGGCGCCTGGGCGATCTACCGAAATTTCGAAGTCATTCAATCCTCGACCTGGCTGGGCGGGGCCAACACGCCTGTCGGGATTCAGTGTGTGGCGCCCAACGTGAAGATCATCAACGCGGTGATTCACGACGCCGGGCAGGGCATCGGCTTTTGGACCAGCGCCACCAATTCTGAAATCTACGGCTGCATCATTTATCACAACGGCGCCGATCCGCAGGAGCACGGCATCTATGCGCAAAACGATGGCGGCACCAAGATCATTCACGACAACATCATCTTCAATAATTCCGGTTTCGGCGTTCATGCCTATACATCCAAGGGCCAGATCCGGGGATTCGATTTCCAGGGCAACGTCCTTTTCAATAATGGCAGCAAGCACGGCGGAGATCGGTATCCCAATCTCTTCGTGGCCGGCTACCCGCCGTCAGACCGGCTGGTGGTCGTGAGCAACTACACCTTCATGACGGCCGGCTACAACGAGGTCAACGTCACCTTGTCCGACCGCGACCACTCCAGCAACCCGAGCGGCACGGTTTCCGTGCGGGACAATTATATCGTGGGCGGTCTTCCGTTCCGCGCCGATGACTGGCAGGAGATCACCTTTCGAGGCAATCGCATCGTGTCGGACCTGGGCCCGCTGACCCATTCCCGGCCGCCGCCGGGCGTGCTCCTCTCCTCGTATGATTGGGACGCCAATTCCTATTTCTCCCAGGGCAACACGCATTTCTTTGGCGTGAACGGACAGATTTATAATTTCGACAACTGGAAAGGGCTCGCCGGCCTGGATGCCACCAGCTCCGCGGCCACCGGCACTCCGGCGGACACGCAAGTGATCGTGCGGCCCAACCGTTACGAGCCAGGCCGGGCACATGTCGTGGTTTACAACTGGGACAATCTCGATTTCGTTCCCGTGGACCTCTCGAACATCGGGCTTGCCGCCGGTCAACGCTACGAAATTCGCAACGTCCAAAACTACATCCGCAACGCCCAGAACGATTACGGCCCGGCGGTGGCTTCGGGACACTTCGACGCCGCGAACCCGGTCGTCCAGGTTCCCATGAAATCGCCCGAAGCGCTGGCGGTGGCCGACCCCGGCAGTCCGGGAGGGTTCGTGCCCGCCACGACCCTGCCGTTGTTCGGCGCCTTCGTCATCACGCCGCCGAGCGACGGTGTGCCGCTTGTCATTACGCCGCCGATCAGCCATTGGAAGTTTGACGAGACATCGAGTACGACGGTCTTTGACGCTGTGGGAAGCAACCCGGGCACGTTGTTGAATGGACCGGTGCGCACCGCTGGCCGCCTGGGTGGCGCCCTGCAATTCGATGGCCAGAATGATCTGGTCAACATCCCCACCAGCAGTTCGCTCGAACTGGTCAATCGCATCTCCATCAGCCTCTGGATGAAGCCGTCCCAGCTTCTCAACGACAAGACCCGCCGGCATGACGTCCTCAAAAAGTTCCTCTCCTACTGGTTGATCATGAATTATCCGTTCGCGGACGGACGGCTCGCCTTCATTCTCAACGGCGGCAATCCGATCGTTCATTCCCAAAAAACCTCCTGGGACCCGGACCGCTGGTATCACATCGCCGCTACTTACGACGGCACGACCCTCCGCCTTTACGTCGATGGCGTTCTGGAAGGTTCGACGGCAGCCGCCACCTCGATCAACCGCACCGGTTATCCTCTCCAGATCGGCGGCAATACCGAGCAGGGCTTTTACTTCCCCGGCGCCATCGATGACGTGCGCATTTATAACAGCGCCGTTCCGGCGGCCGAAGTCCGCTACCTCTTTAACAACTCGCTGGCCGGCAATACGCCGCCGGTCATCTCCGCAATCGCAAACCAGACCATTGCCGAAGACTCGCCGACCACCGCCCTGGCCTTCACCATAGGTGACAGCGAGACGCCGCCGCAGAATCTTTCCCTGAGCGCGAGTTCCTCCAATACGGCTCTGGTTTCGGCCGCAAATATCGTCTTTGGCGGCACGGGCACGAATCGCACCGCCACCATTCAACCTTCTGCAAACCAGTCCGGCTCCGCCACCGTTTCCATAACGGTCAACGACAATAGCGGCGGCACTGCGACCGCGGCCTTTTTGCTCACCGTCACTCCGCAGAACGACGCCCCGGACATTTCCGCCATCGCGGATCAGCAGACCGAAAGCGGCCAGGCAACCGGCGCCATTGCCTTTACGGTCAATGACCCCGAAACAGCCGCTGCGAACCTTTCCATCACTGCCCAATCTTCCAACCAGTCGCTGGTTCGGGATGCGAATATTGTCCTCGGCGGCGCCGGAGCGAATCGCACAGTCACCGTAACTCCGGAAGCCGGCCAGACAGGCGCCGCCATCATTACTGTCACGGTGTCCGATGGAATGCTCTCTCAAAGCGAGACGTTTTCATTGACGGTGACTGCGGTCAATCAGTTGCCTCTGATCTCGGCGATTGCAGATGCGAGCCTTGATGAAGACAACGCCACCGGACCGATCGGGTTTACCGTCGGCGACGCTGAAACACCCGCTTCAAATCTGGTTGTCGCCGGCGCTTCTTCAAACCCGGCACTCGTCCCGGCCAGCAGCATTCAACTGGGGGGAAGCGCCGCAAACCGCACCGTCACCATTCGGCCCGCCACCAATCAATTTGGAAGCGCGATGATCACACTCACTGTCACCGATTCGAATGGCGGCACAGGCAGCAGAAGCTTCACGTTAACGGTCAATGCCATCAACGATGCGCCTCGGATTTCGGCGCTGCCGAACGTCAATACGGGCAAAAACCAATCCACGGCCGATCTGCCCTTCGCGATTGGCGACGCCGAAACAGCCGCTGGGACCCTGACGCTCACAGCCAGTTCCTCGAATCCAACCCTGGTCCCGGCGGCCAACATCGTCTTCGGCGGCAGCGGCGCCAACCGCACCATCCGCCTCACCCCGGCCCCGGACCAGACCGGCGAAAGCCTCATTACCGTCACCGTCAGCGACGGGCAATTAACCGGCAGCCAAAGCTTCACTCTCACCGTCGAGGAAGTGGCGGCGCCCGTGGGAGACTTGATCGCCCATTGGAAATTCGACGAAGCCGCCGGTCTGACCGCTTTGGACGTGGCGGGCAATCATCCCGGGGCTCTGGTCAACGGCCCGGCGCGCGCGGCCGGCCGTCTGGGCGGCGGCTTGAGTTTTGATGGGATCAACGACCACGTGAACGTGCCCGACAGCGACGCCCTGGATTT
>CAZCUL010000114.1:0-4287 GCA_964501475.1 uncultured Verrucomicrobiota bacterium
AACGTTACGGCCTTGCGGTTCGAGATGCCCAGCGGTTTATGCCCGCTCAGTCCTGAACAACTGCCGCAAATGCTTTTCGATGGCCAACCACTGCCTGGCCCGCCTGTTCATTCGGATCGTTCCTGGGAAGCCCGGTTCGAAAAACGCGATGGGCGATGGCGTCTGGCCGAAGAGTCGCCGGATAAGCCCTTCCGTAAACGTCCCGGATTACAAGGCCCCATCGACGATGCCTTTATGGACAGTTTCCTGATGGTGCGGCCCACAGGCTCTTTTTGGCATCGAACCGTCGAAGAGTGGGTCCGCCGGGAGCTCGCCCACGCCACCAATGAATGGCGCGCACAATTTCGCGGAAGGGCGCTCGTGCGCGATGACACCGATGTCAAACCCGACGATATCGAAAACCACAATCTGATCTTGTGGGGTGATCCCTCGAGTAACGAATTGATCCGCCGAATTCTGGAAAGTCTTCCCCTTCGCTGGTCTCGGGATGAGCTTGTTTTGGGCGCCGACCGCTTCCTCTCCGCCGCACATGCGCCGGTGCTCATTTATCCCAATCCTTTGAATCCGCGCCGTTACATCGTCCTGAACAGCGGGTTTACCTTTGCCGAGGCAGGCGCCATGAGCAACGCGCGCCAAACGCCCAAACTCCCGGATTATGCCGTCATTGATGTCACCGTTGCTCCAGGCGAATTGAAACGAAAGGGGGTGCGGCTGGCCGGGTTTTTTGACGAGGAATGGAAACTGGCGCCGCAGAAATGATTCAGGCCCGCTCGGCGTCTTCCCGATAACGCGCCCGGTCTTGCGCAGACCTTGCTGCCGGCCGGTTTCTCGTTCCAGCGTCTCCGGGAGGGTTGACGACAGTTACACCTGTCTGCCCCGGATTTGTCGCTGATTTGTAACTCGCCACGCGATCTTGAGCTGTTATGCTCTTGTTTTTACAGCCGATGGCTCAACCCATATCCAGTTTCACTGCCGCTCACTTCATAAACCGGGAACTGAGTTGGTTGGAATTCAATCAACGCGTCCTCGATGAAGCGCAAGATGCGCAAAACCCGCTCCTCGAACGGATCAAGTTCTTCTGCATCAGCAGCGCAAACCTCGACGAGTTCTTCGAAGTTCGCGTCGCCGGTATCAAGCAGCAGATTGAAAGCGGCGTGGTGGAGCGCAGTCTCGACGGTCTCACCGCGACCGAGACCTTCCGCGCCATTACCAAACGCGTTCGCCGCATGGTGGCGCAGCAAAATGTCTGTTGGCGCGACCAGCTCCTGCCCGCCCTGGCCGAACACGGCATTCGGTTCTTCGAGCCACGGATGCTGGACGCCGCGGACATGCACTGGCTGGAGAATTATTATTTCACGCAAGTGCGCCCTGTTTTGACGCCGCTTGGAATCGATCCGGCCCACCCTTTCCCGCTGCTCCTGAACAAATCGCTGAACATCATCGTTCAACTTGAACTGCCTCAGGGCAAACAACTCATTCGGCATATGGCTGTGGTGCAGGTCCCGCGCGCTTTGCCGCGCCTGGTCAGGCTGCCCGGAGAAGATTCTCGCCAGGCGTATGTCTTCATGGGCCCGCTGATCGGCCACTTTCTGGTGGACCTCTTTCCCGGAACCCGCATTCTTGGCTACTGGCATTTCCGCGCCACTCGGAACAGCGAGCTCTACATCGACGAGGAAGAAGTGGCCAACCTGCTCAAGGCGGTCGAAACCGAGTTGCGCAACCGCCGCAAAGGAGCCGCCGTGCGGCTTGAATTGGAGCGCAGTTGCCCGGAGCCGATTCGAAACGCCCTGCTGGGGACGCTCGGTTTGACCGAGGACGATCTCTATCTTCTGGACGGCCCGCTTAATCCCACGCGACTGATGGCAATTTACGAGGGCGATCATTCCCCCGAGTTGCGGTACCCGCCACTGGTGGCGCAAATGACCCCGCTGCTTCGGGAGGAACCGAATATTTTCAAAGCGATCGCTCAACGGGATATCTTGCTGCACCACCCCTACGACAGCTTTGAGAGCGTGGTCGATTTTCTTGAGAAGGCAGCCGAAGATCCCAGGGTTCTGGCCATCAAGCAGACCCTCTATCGCACCGGAGGCGATCATCGCATCGTCGGCGCCCTGCTCAAAGCAGTGCATCATGGCAAGCAGGTGGCCGTGGTGGTCGAACTCCGCGCGCGCTTTGACGAAGCCAACAACATCCAGTGGGCGCGGCAGCTCGAAGAGGCCGGCGTCCAGGTGGTTTACGGACTGGTCGGCTACAAAATCCACGGCAAAATGTCTCTGGTCGTGCGGCGGGATGACGATGGCATCCGCCGTTATGTCCATTTGGCTACGGGAAATTACAATCCAAACACTGCGAAACTCTATACGGACGTCGGTCTGTTCACCGCCCGACCGGTCTTCGCCGAGGACGCCGCGAGTCTGTTCAATCTCCTTACCGGCATCTGCCAATTCCAAAATACCCGCAGATTCCTGGCCGCGCCCTTCCAACTCCATCAGCGTCTGCTGACGCTCATTCAGCGTGAAACGGACAATGCCCGAAAGGGGGTGCCGTCCCGGATCATCGCCAAAATGAACGCCCTCGTGGATAGAGGGGTCATCGAAGCGCTCTACCGTGCCTCGCAGGCGGGGGTGAAAATCGATCTCATCGTGCGTGGCGTCTGCTGCCTCCGCCCGCAAGTGCCGGGCGTGAGCGACAACATCAAAGTGCGCAGCATCGTGGATCGCTTTCTCGAACACAGCCGTATCTTCTATTTTGAGAATGCCTGTCAACCGGAGGTGTTTGTCGGCAGCGCCGATTGGATGCCGCGCAATTTCTTTCGTCGAATCGAGGTCGTTTTTCCCATCGAAGATGGGAACCTTCGCGAGCGCTGCACCAGTCAAATCCTCGGCTACGCCTTGCGCGATAACTGCAAGGCGCACGAATTGCAGGCCGACGGCACCTATAAGCGAATGAAACCGAAAGCGGGCGAAACGGCCTTTCGCAGCCAGGCAGAATTCATCGCCCAAAGCATGGACGGGGGGGATCGGGTCCCCAGCCTGGGCAAAGATCGAAAACGCCCGAGGATGAAAGTCGTCACCGGCGCCGACCTTGCCAAGACCACGTCCTTGTAAGAATGTCTTCGAGCTCCGGCGCCTTCTTCCCGGAAGCCCGAAGAGGACTTTGCTCCCAGAAAAACGGGCGATTGACTATCGACGCTCGTTGTAATCCCTTCGGAGGTATTTGCCGGCTGCCAGCTCCGTCACTCTGTTTCGAAGCTGGGCGTCCGGTTGAAATGTTTCGAGGCGGATGCCCCATTTGCCTTCCGCTGCTCTGCACAGGGCGTCTTCCCATTGCCGCCGGCCGATTTCAGCCGGGACAGGCTGGATCGAACCTTGAATGAGCAAGCCGTGCCGGTTCCGGCGCTGCGCTGCTCCGCCCATCTTCCTTCCGGCCCGCAATAAATCGAACTGCTCGGAACCTGCAAAACATTCTCCCGGCCTTTCCTTGTTTCGAATTGCGGCCAGTTCGGTTGACAGCGAGCAGCGCTTGAAGCTCTCTTGCAGCCATTCGTGCAACTGCCGGTAGCTCTCCATTGCCTTCAGGCGATACCAGCAATGAGATGGCGGAAAGACAAGGCTGTAAGTCCAGTCCGCCTCGTGAGGCACAACGCCGCCGCCAGTGGGACGCCGCACCAACGGCCGCAGATGAGTAATGCGAGCCACGTCGCCAAACCGTTGAAAATAACCAAAGGACGCGGCGGGTTCAGTCCAACTGTAAAATCGCAGCACGGGACACCCGCGGCTTTCCGCGGATTCCAGCAACGCTTCGTCCGTCGCCATGTTGAGAGCCGCCGAACTTGGGCCGGACTTCAACAAGTAACAGTTGGATTCCTTCTCTGTCATTTCAGGAAACTGCCGCCGCCGCATCAGTGGTGCGAAGCTCCTTCGGGCAGGTTGGGCAGAGCATCCGAATCTCGCAGTGAGCGCAGTCCGGTTTTCGAGCGAAGCAGCGGCGGCGCCCATGCCAGATGAGCCAATGGCTGAAGTTGGTCCACTGCTCCTGGGGCACGAGTTTCATCAAGTCGCCTTCGATCTTCTCAGGGGACTTTTCCCGGCTCAGCCCCAGGCGCTCGGAAAGCCGGGCCACATGCGTGTCCACAACGATTCCCACATTTACATGAAAGGCGTTCCCGAGCACCACGTTGGCTGTTTTGCGGCCAACTCCATCGAGGCTGACCAGGTCCTCCATTGTTCGAGGCACCTCGCCCCCGAACCTTTCCACCAGCGCCCGGCAACAGGACTGGATGCTTTT
>CAZCUL010000115.1:0-29567 GCA_964501475.1 uncultured Verrucomicrobiota bacterium
GGGCGGACGATTTTTATGGAGCGCTGCAGTAGCTGCCATCGTCTCCATGGGCAGGGTCAATCGGTCGGGCCGGACCTGGCAACGGTGGCCAATGCCGGCAAGGAAAAATTGCTGGTAAACATCCTCGATCCGAACCGTGAAGTCGCTGCGGGTTTCCTGGCCTATGAAGTCGAGACCCGGGATGGGCAGACGTATCTGGGAATTGTGGCTTCGGAAACGGCTTCCAGCATTCTTCTCCGGCAGGCCAACGGCACCGAAACCACCGTGCTCAGGTCCAATCTGGCCCGGATGCAGAGCCAGGGTTTATCGGCAATGCCCGAAGGATTGGAAGCGGGCATGAGCGCGCAGGATGTCGCCGACCTGATCGAGTATGTCTTATCAGGCGAGCCGGGGCTTGAATGAAGCTCGCTGGGCGAGGTATTGAAAGAATTAGGATCTGGAAGGATGTTGAGAGAACCCAGGAAGTCATTTCTGACACGACGACCTTCCCAGCAACCTCTCGTTCCGAAGTGTTTGTGGAAGGTGTTGAGAAAAGCGATAGCATTGGCTCCGCAAAATCAGAGCGCCGGCGAACACGGGCAAAGAATGAGTCTCGTAACCTCGCCTCCTACAAAATGGAAAATGGAAAGTCCAGTCCGACGTGCTCGACCACGCCACGAACGACGGCGCCCTCGGCACCAAACTTGGCACAGACGCGCATCTGAAAACTGGGCACGGTTTTCGGCCTATGCCAACGCGCACAATGAGATGTTTAGGCCACACAAGGCAGGCGCACAGGGCAGTGAATGGCAAGAACATTGGTGGGCAAGAAGATTGGACTTCCCATTTTCTTGCCCCGAAATTTTCTTGCCGCTAGAGGTCGAGGCGGATTTTTCTCGGCGGGCGTGTGCCAGTCGAACCGAGAGCCAACGTAAGCTGTTATTGGCCGGCTTGCGCAATGAAAGGCAGCGATTCGAATTCGCCGTGCAAGAGGCGCTGTCTATGTCACGCGGCGGGGATCAGCCTTTTGTCCCGATCCGTCGCTGGGATTTGCCAATTCATCGTTGACGCTCGGGGGCTCACCGTTAACATGCGCAGCCTGAGTTGAAACAACGCATAGTTTACGCTGAATTGTTATGGCAGTGAAAGTGGCGATCAATGGATTTGGACGCATCGGCCGGCTCGTTTTCCGGGCCATAGCCGAACAAGGGTTGCTGGGAAAGGAACTCGAGGTTGTGGCCGTTGGCGATATCGTGCCGGCGGATAATCTCGCCTACTTGTTAAAGTACGATTCCACCCAGGGCCGTTTTCAGGGCGAAGTGTCCGCAAAGAAATCAACGGCCGACAAGTCCGATCCCGATGTGCTTGTGGTCAACGGCCAGGAAATGCAGGTGGTGAGCGCCAGGGACCCTTCCGGATTGCCGTGGAAACAGCTCGGGGTTCAGGTCGTGGTCGAATCCACCGGCTTGTTTACCGAGGCCGAGAAATGCAAGGGCCACCTCGCCGCCGGCGCCAAAAAAGTCATCATCTCCGCGCCCGGGAAAGGCGACGACATCACGATCGTGCTGGGGGTGAATCACGACAAGTACGAGCCGGGCAAACATCACATCATTTCCAACGCGTCCTGCACGACGAACTGCCTGGCGCCGCTGGTGCACGTGCTTTTGAAGGAGGGTTTTGGGATCGAGGAAGGCCTCATGACGACCATTCATGCCTACACCGCCACCCAAAAAACCGTCGATGGCCCCAGCCGAAAGGATTGGAAGGGAGGCCGAAGCGCCGCCATCAATATCATTCCCTCGACGACGGGCGCGGCCAAGGCCGTTGGTCTGGTCTGCCCCGAAGTCAAAGGCAAGCTCACGGGCATGGCTTTTCGCGTGCCGACTCCGACCTGTTCGGTGGTGGACCTCACGGTCCGCACAGTCAAGGAGACCAGTTACGAAGAGATTTCCGCCGCGATGAAGAAAGCGAGCGGCAGTTACCTGAAAGGCATTCTGGAATACACCGAGGATGAAGTCGTGAGTACGGATTTCATACACAGCCAGGCTTCCTCGATTTTCGACAAGGGCGCCGGTATCGAACTCAACAAGCGCTTTTTCAAGCTCGTTTCCTGGTACGATAACGAGTGGGGCTACAGTTGCCGGGTGGCGGACCTGCTCAAATACATGATCCAAAAAGGGGTCTGAGCCTGGCGCAGTTCGTGGATGGCTGCGTCCACCGCTCTGGAGCGCCGGAATCGTCCGCAGCATCAGAGTCGCTGGGTTAATGGCGGTTTGCTCCTCCGCTCCCGCTCTCTCTCCGTATCGCTGGAAATCGCGGCGTGCCGGACCGCCGCGGTCCTTTGGTTGCGGCGTTGCCGGGTTCTGTAATATGCGCATCATTGGTGGTATCGCCGCAGGGCGGCTGCTCAAAGCTCCCAAGGGATTTGAAGTGCGCCCCACGCCCGACCTGGTTCGGCAAGCCGTCTTTAACAGTCTCGGATCGCGCGTTCTGCATGCCCGGGTCCTCGATCTGTTTTCAGGCACCGGCGCGATTGGAATCGAGTGCCTGAGCCGGGGGGCGGCTTCCGTGGTCAGTGTCGAGAAAGCGAGCCGCCATGCCGCCATAATTCGGCAGAACCTTCTGGATGCAGGGCTTCCTCAGGAGAACCATGAATTGCGCGCCCAGGATGTCTTTGCAGCCGTGCATCAATTGGCAGTCGAGAGGCGTGACTTCGACCTCATCATCGCCGACCCACCCTTCGGCGAGAAGAATGTGGGGCGGCGTTCGACCTCGCTCTCCCAGCGTCTTCTGGACGATCGATATCTTCCAGGGCTTTTAACCGCTGAGGGCCGCCTGGTTTTGGGCCACACCAAACGCGACACCTTGACCGTGACCGACTGGTGGCGCGAAGAAAAGGTCCTCAAACACGGCGACTCGATCATGCGCTTCCTGAGCCGGGCGCGGGACGAAAAAAAAGTTGGGACTGCCTAAGTGGTCATGAGCATAAATACGATGACGTTCGCGGCCAGGGATTTTTGGCGCAGGCGAGGCGCGAGCGACGAGCATACCCGCCAGCGGTTTGTAAGGAACGAGCAACGAAGCCTGCGCCAAAAAGAACCGCCGCCCTTTGGGTTGCGCCCGATCGGTGCGTTCGCAAATCCGGCGCCCGTTGATTCGATGATGCGGATGCCCGGCGCGCCCCAGCCTCTCTCTGGCCACCACAGCGCAAGGTCATTGGTCCGCTGCCGCCTGCTGAGCTGCGTCTCGGCGCAGATTTTGCCATAAAGTCTGCAAACTGTCCCGGGAATGGGGCCTCATGCCTTCGCCGCTGAATGCCTGGCTGGAAAGCAATTCGGCAATCGCCTTCAACTCAGACAAAGAGCGGCGCTCCATCGGCAGCGGCCAGGAATGCACCAAGCCGTCATCGGTTTGCGTGAGCAATCTTTGCGCGCCGGCGCTAAACCAAACCTTGACTACCATCCGCTCATGCGGCAATGGCGGGGTGAGCGGCTCGCCGCTGGATGCGTCCCAGACCCGGGCGTTTCTAGCGCGGCCTCCGGTCGCGAGCCACTGCCCATCGGCCGTGAAAGCGCCGCAAAAGCCAGCATCGAGGAGACGAAGCGGGGCAATGAGTTGTTCCCCTGTTTTTGCACTCCACAATACGGACGTAAAGTCCTCGCCGCTGGTGAGCACTTTCCTGCCGTCCGGCGAAAACACTGCGTGGCGGACCCCATCGCGGTGGGCGAGAGGCCCGACCAATAACTCACCGGTGTCCGCATCCCAAACACGCGCTGCCTCCGGATCGAGGCTTTTGTCCCAGCATCCCGACACCAAGGAATTTCCGTCCGGCGCCCAGTCGATAGACTGGACGGGGGCATGATGCAGGCGCGGACGAGCCCAGGCGGGCTTTCCCGTCTTAAGGTTCCAAACCATCAGGTTCATTTCGTGGCTTACGGCAATTCGATCCTCGAGAGGATTCAAGGAGACTACCCAGGCATTCGGATGAGCCGTGAACCGAAGCTGCCCATTGGTCGCGTTGAGAATGGTGACTTTATCCGGGGCGCGAGCGATGATGTGGCGCGCATGCGGTCCGAGAACAGCGTTGGTCACGCCCGGCTCCAGGCGCACCTGCGCCAGTTCCGCCCCCCGCGAGCGGCAATCCCACAGTCGTGCAAGCAGCCCGGTGCCGGCATTTGCTGGCCGCGTCAAAGTCAGCAGGACACCCCCGTCCCCGCTCATGGAAAGATCGGTGAGATCGGTGATGGAAACCCGTATCCTGCTTTGCAACTCGTTACGGTCAGCGTCGTGGATTTCGATGCCGTCCTCCGCCACGATTGCCAGGCGAGCGCCGTTCTCTGAGACAGCGGCGCGGCGCGGGGTGGGCCGCCAGTGGGCCCTTTCCAGGTTCCAGAGCCGGACCACCCCGTCGTAGTCGGCGGCTGCAACTCGCAGCCCACTGGGGCTGAATTCGGCAAAGATTGGCCGCGAATGGTGCCGGAGGCGGTAGAGCAATTGCCCCTCGCGCCAATTCCAAACACGCACGCTGAAATCCAATCCAGCCGACACCACGCGCTCGCCGTCATGGCTGAAGGCCACACTTTGAACCCCGTCGCCGTGCCACAAAGGTTCGGCCATTTCGAGGCCGGTTTGCGCATCCCAAACCCGCACCGAGCGGTCGAAACTGGCCGACGCCACCGCCCGCCCGTCCGGGCTGAACGCGGCGCAATAAACCCAACTCTTATGGTTGGTGAAGCGGACGAGCGGGCTTCCGGAGCGCAAGTCCCACAGGACCGTTTGGCGATCGCGGCCAGAGCTGAGCAGCCGGGTGCTGTCCGGGCTGAAAGCGAGATGCTCGAGGTGGCCATCGTGGCTTCCGAGCGTACGCATGAGTGCATTGGTTTTCCCGGCGAGGTTCCAAACCACCACGAATGTATTGCTGAGAGAGGCAGCGACCCATTCCCCGTTTGCGCTGGTCGCCCCCAGACGCAACAGTCCCGGACCGGACAGCGTCTGCTTTTGCTCTCCCCGCCACAGGTCCCACACCTGCACCTGCTGTGGAGCCGCACCGGCGGCGACATCGAGCGCGGCGACCGAGGTCACCGCCTGATCTGAGGGAGGCGAAAAGGAAACAAACTCGACCATGCTGCCGGAGCCGAAAGGCGGCGAGAGCGGGCGTCCCGAAGCGGTGTCGTGGACGGCCCAAAGGCCTTCCGCAGTGCGCAGAAGCAAGTTATTTTCCGAGCCGGCAAACACGACGGGACTTTGGGCGGGAACCTGAAACCACATTTGAGCGATCTCCGGCGAATGCTGCAAGAGCCAGCCCAGCCGGAGGCGGTGCCCGCGTTCCTTCTCTGGCCGTCTCGCGTCGAGGCGGAGCGCTTCGGTAAGCCACGTCAGCGCACCCAAAGGGTCGTTTTCTTCAACAGCCCGCGTGCCGTAGGCGAGATAGGACCCAACTCTGCGCTGGTGTAGTTCCTTGGTTTGCTCGCGGCGCAAGGTCCATTGCCAGGAGCCGAAAACTGCGACGAGCACGAGCGCCAGCGCCATTAAGCCGTAACGTTTGAGCGCGGCCACAAGTTGTTCGAGCCGCACCACGCGCCGGACCAGGCCAACGCGCACGCGCTCCAGGGCAGCTCGCAGTTCCTGGGCGTTGGAGTAACGCTGCGCCCGGTCCGTCGCGCAGGCTTTATTGAAGATCGCTTCCAAATCCGAATAAGCCTCGGCGTGCTCGGGATCAATCTTCGCTGGTGCTGCCGGCCACTCGACGGCCTTGCGGCCCGTAACCATCACATAAAGGAGTTTGCCCAGCCCGTAGAGGTCGCCCGCCGTATAACCGTGCACCTCCATATCCATATACCCTGGAGTGCCAGCCTCGATGGTGTGTTCACGGTCCGCTTCGGCGATCAGCCCGATGTCCGCCAACTTGGGCGCGCCGCGGACGAAAATGACGTTTCCGGGCTTAATGTCGCGATGGACCAGGCCGCGCTGGTGCAAAGCGATTAAGGCATCTGCCAACGCCAGGCCGATGCTGACGCACTGCTCCGGAGGCAACTGTTTCCCGCGGTGCTCCAGTTCGTGCGCGACGGTCTTAGGGCAATAGCGCTCAATCACCTGCTCGGTAATTTGCGGGCCGGCTTCGAGATCATCGGCCAGTTCCATTACGTAAGCGAACCGTCCGGCCTGGTCGTCCCGGCTGATGTGCAGGATATCCACGAACCCTTCATGTTCGCGGGAGATTTCTTCGAAACGGCGCAAACCTTCGAACTCGACCTCGTAGATGCGAGCGTTCTGGCTTTGTTTCCCACCCACCACTTTGACCGCCCGGTATCGGCCCGTGGCAAGAGAGCGCGCCAGCCAAACTTCGCCTGCGGCCCCGTGGCCCACTATGCGCAGCATCTTATGGTCGGGCACATGGGGCGGCGAGGGTTGGAGGGTGGTGCTCTGGTTCATGGGCCGCTCTGAGGACGCCAATCCCGATCGAAGCATGGGCTGTAATGGTAGCCGTTGCCCAGCACGCTCTGCATTCCCGTATGCTGCGCCAGCGAGGGGCTATGCGCGGGAATGGCCCGATGCCAGCGTCCGGCAAACAAACCAAACTTCAGGTCCGTATTGTGCGGTCCTTCCTGCCAGTGCTCGACGCAGTATTGGGCAAAATCTCTCGACATGAGCAAAGCCTGGGACCCCATGAACCTGGCCGGGTCGAGTAAGACAGCGTGCCCTTCCAAGTCCCAAGCCACCTCAGGCAAACCAGCGTTGTACAGGGTGGTGAATCCTATCTGACGCCGAAGCCAAACCCAGGCATTCAAGTTCTGAAAGATGTGACGGTTCAACTCCACGTCGTCTTCCAGATAGAGGATGTAGTCCGCGCCGGTCTGGACGCCGGCTTGCAAGGCAAGCCAGCAGGTGTGCACGAGCCGGTCTCGGGGCGTGCTGAAACGCCCTTCATCCAAAACAAGGTTCAGGGGCCGCCCTCCCCAATCGCTTTCCCGCAAGCTTTGCAACGTTCGTTCGCGCATCTCCTTTCGGGCTGGGCAGGAGATCATGGTGGCCGTCAAACTCAACGGCTTGCTCAAATCATCTGTCCGGCTTCGCTTCCGGGACAGATTCGGGAAAGCGAAGGACAACCGGCAATCCCACAGGCCTCGCAAATTTTCCAAATGGGCGAGGCATTCTTTTTCCTGAAGAAAGCCGCGCACGCGCTTATTGGGGCGGCAGAGGTGCCATTTGTGCCGGTTGCGATGCTGGAAGATTCGTTCGCCCTGAAAATCGTGCTGGCACATAACGCCGGAGAGCGAGTGAATGGGCCGCGCGGGCATGGCGTAAGGCTGGCCAAGCCGGCGAAAGGCCATGTGAAACGTTTCTTTGTCGCCATGGACAAATTGGTAGAAACAATCGCTGTTTTCGTTGTACCAGAGAGCCAGCCGCAGGGCTTGCCAGCAGCGCTTCTTGTCCACCAGCACCTGGCCGCTCTCGAATTCCGGTTCGTCGCGATACGGCACATCAAAGGCCTCCCAGGCCATTCGCTCTGGCCGCAAACGCCCGTAATCCGGCCAAAAGACCGCGCCCGCCCGGCGAAACTCCCGCGTCTCAAAAAGATATTCCGGATCGCGCACCGGCACGTTGTCGGCATCCAACAGCAAGACCTCCCGCCAGGGGCAGCGCACCAGGGCGAGGGCTTTGAGGCTCCAGCCGTGCAGTTGGCGGATCGGATACCTTTCGCAGAGGGCCGCCGCGTCCACGCATTCCACACCAAGCGGCCCGACCAGTCGGCGCATCGATTCGTCCAATTCATCCGGGCCGATATGCCACCATTGCACCGGAAGCTTGCAGCCCAAAGCGCGCAGTCGCTGAATGCAGACCCAGGCTGAGGCGAACAGAAGTACTCCGCCCACGCACATGACGATGCCGCGACCCCGAAAGCCGCCGGGATAAGACGGCATTTGCTCGATGAACTTCGCGGCCGCCTGCGGGGCGTTGTGAATGCTTAAACGCGTTGTGAACCAGGAATTCGGCCGGGTAACTTCCACAGCACGCCGCGCGGCCCGGGCTTCGGCGCGAGTTAAAAAACGAGCCGCCCCGGAACCGACATAGGTTTCAATCCGGTCAATGACGTGCCGGCTGGAGATCAAGTCCATGCAGTGGGGCAAATCGCCGCGCGCATCCACGCAAACGCCGTCACGGCTTTCGCTTCGGTCTTCCAGGCGTCGTACCAATTTGCGCCAGCAACCGCTGCTGGCACAGCAGCCCAGGGTGCCCACCGTATGGAGAAACTGATGGCCAGGATAGGCTTCCCAGGAAGGCGGTTCCCGTCCCCCGGCGACCACGACGCAGGGGCGGTTCGGGAAGGAGCCTCGCCGCACCGGGACCGCTGCAGCCAGGTGCATGAGGCCGGTGACGCCACAAAGCACGCCCTGGGCATGATACATCAGCCGCACCACGTCTCGAACTGTCGTTTGTCCGCGCAGGTCCACCACTCCTTCCAGGCGCGGGTGATGATCTTTAAGGTTCCCCACCTGCACGAAAAGAATTCGGCCTTGAAAAAAATCGACTACTTCCTGGTAGCGGCGCGGGTCCCACCACTTGATGGAAATGTCGAACCTGCCACCCGCGGAAATCAGCCAGAACGGAATACCGTTGCCCGCCAAACGTGACACCAGGGAAGGCGTTGCCCGCTCGGAACGCGAAAGGTGGATGTCTCCGCGCAGTTCGGTGAGTTTGAGGTCCAGGCCGAAGTAGTCGTTGAAGAACCGAAGGAAGCCGTGCAGGGCATGTTGTCCGCTGGTATCGCTTTCCCGCACTGCAGGCATCTCACAATCCACTATCGCAACCCCGGGTTCATAAGGGTGTAGAGGCGTCAAATAGGGATTGTGCCGCCAGATGTCGGGAAAGGCAGTGGCGACATCAGTCTGGTAAACTCCTGGGCAGAACCGGTGCAGTTCGCGAACCGCCGCGGTCAATAACACCGCGTCGCCCAGTGCGTAACGGCTTCGCAAAATAAACTTTTGCAGCACCTCCCCTGGCGCGGCCCGGTACGGCCCAGATCGGCGGCGGAACTCCGGCTTGGCTAGGGCTGTTTTCGTGGAGACCTCTGGAGCAAATCCAGTATCCTCGCAGCCGTTGCCTGATCCACCTCAATTGTGATCTTCAAGTCACAGATTGACGGCACGTCCCCTAATTCCCGCGCCAGTTGGAGTCGGAGCAATTGCTGCAGCCATTCTTTGATTAACTGGCGCTGGTTATTCACGGGCTGGGTCTGCTCATTCACCTCGAGAATCGCTTTGCGCCACTTCGATCTCCAGATACGGCTTCCCCGATCCGGCGTCTCGCAGCAGACGACCGAGCCGAAAAGCTGGCTCGTCACGCTGGTTTTTCCCGGAGGGACCAGCCACTCGTGTTGAATAATGGTACGTCTTACGTCCTTACCCTGGCGTTTTGGAGTCTTCATACCGGATCGAGCTTTACCAGATTTTACGGCGCTGGCAAGAGTCGTGACGCTGTGTTTTTGCCGGCTTCACCAGATCGAGGGAAACGCGCTCTTTCTTCCCGCCTCCGCAATAACGACGAAATTGCAGTTGCGCTGGAGCGGTGCGTTCGCAAATCTGACCGCAAGCCCAGTGTAAACCATGATGCGTCTCCTCCTGTTCACCTTTTGCTGGAGCATCACAGTCGCCGAGGCTGTCCCGGTTCGCCTCCTGGTGACCGAAGGCAAGAGCGGCCCATTTCTCCCTTGCCGCATTCACCTTAAGGCTGCCGACGGCCAGCCTATCAGAGCTCCGGAGCTGCCGTTTTGGAAAGATCACTTCGTTTGTAACGGGCGGGCCGATCTTAATCTGCCGCCGGGCGTCTATTCTTACGAGATCGAGCGCGGGCCGGAATACTTCGCTGCGCGCGGCGATTTCGAGGTGGAAGAGGCAACGCCGCTCGCAATCACAAACCGGCTTCGCCGCATCGCGAATCTGGCGCGCGAAGGGTGGTGGTCCGGGGACCTTCACGTGCATCGACCGTCGCAGGACATCGAACTGCTGATGCGCGCCGAGGATTTGCACATCGGGCCGGTCATCACCTGGTGGAACAACTCGAATCCCTGGGCCGGGGCGCCTTTGCCCGCCAGCACAGTGCGGCGCTTCGATGAAGATCGCTTCTATAGCGTCATGGCGGGCGAGGATGAACGCGGCGGCGGCGCGCTGCTTTACTTTGGGTTGAAAGAGCCGCTTCCCATTGCCGGCGCCAGGCGCGAGTTTCCCTCGCCCATGAAGTTTCTCCGCGAAGCGAGCGGGAAAGAGGGCGTTTGGGTGGACATCGAGAAGCCGTTCTGGTGGGACGCTCCGCTTTGGGCGGCCAGCGGTTTGGCGGATTCCATCGGCATTGCGAACAATCACATGCATCGCGGCGGGATGTTGGATAGCGAAGCCTGGGGAAAGCCGCGCGACCGCGAACGCTATTCCGGTCCGCATGGGAACGGCCTCTGGACGCAGGATATCTACTATCATCTCTTGAATTGCGGAATTCGCCTCCCGCCCAGCGCGGGCAGCGCGTCCGGTGTGTTGCCAAACCCGGTCGGCTACAATCGCGTTTATGTCCATTTGGACGGCAGGTTGACCTGGGAGAAATGGTGGCAGGGTCTGCGCGCTGGTAAATCATTTGTCTCAAACGGTCCCCTGCTCCGGTGCCGCGCGAACGGCGAGCTGCCCGGCCATGTTTTCCGTGTGCAGGCTCCCCTGAAAATCCGACTCGATATCAAGCTCGATTCCCGCGATCCGATTGACCGGATCGAGCTGGTCCGGAACGGAAACGTGGAACGCATTCCTTCCAGTTCAACCTTCACGGTCAGCGAAAGCGGCTGGTTCCTGGTGCGGGCCATTGCCGATGTCACCAACACCTTCCGCTTTGCCTCGACGGCTCCGTTTTACGTCGAGTTCGGAAAAGCACCTCCGCGACCGCGCTCCGACTCGGCGAAATTCTTTCTGGACTGGACTGCGGAACGGATCGAGGCGCTGCAAAGGCACAATGGACTCACTCCCGCTCAAAGAGAAGAAGTCCTCGAGCCGTGGCGCGAGGCGCAGAAGGTGTGGCAGGACAAAATCGCGCAGGGGAGCCGCGACACATTCGTGACCGGACGAGTCGTGGACAGCCGGAGCGGAAAACTGATTCCAGCGCGGGTTTATATTCAGGGTGCCGGCGGGCGCTGGTTTTTCCCGGATGCGGCGGTTCCAAACGGTTCCGCGGTCCGCTATGAAAAGCGCAATTGGATCAACCGCGACGCAGTGGAGTATCACACAACGCTCTCGGCCGATCCGTTTCAAATCGGGCTTCAGCCCGGCACTTACCGGTTCACCATCGAGCGCGGGAAAGAGTACCGGCCCCTCACTCAAACCATCGAAGTGCGCGGCGAAACGCTGACCTTGGAATTTCCGCTTTATCGATGGGTGAACATGGCGGCCCACGGCTGGTTCAGCGGCGATACGCACGTCCATCGCAGCCTCGAGGAGCTCCCCAACGTGATGCTGGCTGAAGACCTTAACGTCGCCTTTCCGCTCACGTATTGGGTGACCAAGGGGTTTGCGCCGCCCAGCCAGGGCGACAAGGGCGCCGGAGCGGCCGCGCTCGACAAGCCCATTCATGTGGACGAAACGCATGTTATCTGGCCTCGAAATACCGAATGGGAGATTTTTACCGTCGATGGCAAGCGCCATACGCTCGGCGCCGTCTTTGCCCTCGGGCATAAGGAACCGTTCAGCGTTGGCGCGCCGCCGGTGAAAGCGATTGCCCGGGAGGCGAAGCGGCAAGGGGCGCTGCTCGATTTGGACAAGCATGACTGGCCGTGGTCCATGGCGCTGGTGCCGCTGATGAATGTTGATCTGTTCGAACTGGCCAACAACCACATCTGGCGCACCGAATTTGGATTCACCAATTGGAACGCCAATGCGGCGGAACTCTTTGGGCGCGACGCTCCCATGCAAGGCGGCAATGAGCGCGATTGGATCGAGTTTGGATTTCGCAATTACTACGCCCTGCTCAATTGCGGTTTTCGAATGCGCCCGACCGCGGGAACGGCCAGCGGCGTGCATCCGGTCCCGCTTGGCTTTGGACGGGTTTACGTTCATCTGCCAAAAGGCTTCACCTACCAGGCATGGTTTGAGGGCTTGGACGAAGGCCGTAGCTTTGTCACGACCGGCCCGATGCTGCTGGCCCGGATTGAGGGCCGAACTGCGGGGGCTGCCTTCGAACTCGCTTCAACGAGGCCACATCGCGCAAAAGTCGAAGGAACTGTGTTGAGTGAGGAACCGATGAACGCTGTCGAGATTGTGGTGAATGGAACCGCTCAAGAAGTGCCGGCGAAACCGCGCCGCAACCGGGGCGGCGCATGGGAGGCGAGCTTTGCCGAGAGCGTCGAGATCGACGGCACGAGTTGGGTGGCAGTGCGTTGTTGGGAACGGCGAGAAGACGGGCGCGAGCGGTTCGCTCACACGGCTCCGGCCTGGTTTGAAATGCCCGATCGCCCGATTCGTCCGACTCGAAGCGAAGCCACTTACCTGATTGAGCGAGTTCGGGGGGAGCTGCAGCGCAGCCGGGGCGTGCTGCCCGAGAAAGCAATCAAGGAATATGAGGAAGCGCTGGCGATTCTTGAACCGATGACAAACGATACGCGCTGAGCCTGGAAGAAAGTCAAATTACTGCTGAACGTGCAGGTCCTCGACAAAAACGATATGAAGCGGGTTCAACGTGTGAGCGATTTCCGTTTTCGTCAATGATGATGACCCCTCGCGAAGAAAGGGCGATGAGGTCGCGATGCGGCACCTTGAATCTACGCCCGTCGGAAAGGCAAAGCGCGAAGGGCTTGAAACCATTGCTCAGTTTTTCTCTGATCTGGTGCACCAAACGGTTTTCAAGTTTGGCCAAAATCTTTTCAAGGCTGGGCCAATTCGGTGAAAGAAAATTAGAGTCCCGCGAGTTTAACGAACAAGGCAGCGAGATGTATGGGAAAGCGTGAGCAGAAATGCAAGGTGTCTCGCCGATTGCAAAAGACTTCAAATGCCTTGCTTCAAATTTCCAACACGTATTTCAAGAGCATCAGCAATGGCCTGAATTGTGAATAGCGTCGGATTCTCAACGGCGGGCGAAAATGGGTCACTGAATTCTTCGCGGCCTGTCATACATTCGGCCTGCCCGCGACACTCAGGGCAAATGACGCATGGCCGCACCCGAACTTCTCGACCGCCTCGAACCACTCCACGCGGATGCGTTTGGCTGGGCGCTGCATTGCTGCGGCGGCAACCACGATGCGGCGGAGGAGGCGCTGCAAATCGCCTACTGCCGCGTGGCCGAGGGGCGGGCGCGGTTTGGCGGGCGCGCGGAAGTGAAGACATGGTGGTTCGGTGTTGTGCGGCTGGTGGCGCTGGAGCAGCGGCGGCGCGCGTTCTGGCGGATGGAGAAACTGCGCGTTTGGTTTGCAGGTGGTGGAGGTCTCACGGAGCAACCGACCATCGAGCCTGTGGAGACGGGACACATCGCGGCACTGCTGGCTACGTTGTCGCCACGACAACGCGAGGTGCTGCACCTCGTCTTTTACCAGGAACTCAGCGTCGCGGAGGCTGCGGCGGCGATGGGCGTCTCCATTGGCAGCGCCCGCCAGCACTACGACCGCGCGAAGCAGCGGCTCCGGCGCGAACTCACGACCAGCCATGAACCCGACTGACGAATCCTTGCGCGAGCATTTCCGCCAGCAACGCGAACGCGACTGCAGGCAAGCGCTGGACTTTCACACGATGGCCGCGCGTGCCCGAGCCGCCGCGCGGCCGACGACGACGCGATTCGCGCTTCCCGTGTGGCTCGCCACGGCTGCAACCGCTCTGGTGTTGGTCGGCGCATGGTTCATGGTGCGGGACGCGTCCGGTCCCGGGCGCGGGGCACCGCCCGACGCGGCCGAGCTCCTCGTCGCTGCCAACGCTGCGCTTTCCAAACTGCCGGGCGACGCGCCAGTGCTGTCGCAGTGGACCTCGCCGACGGAATTCCTGCTCGATGCGCCGGGAGCCTTGATGTGGGAGCCGGTTTCCGGGCCGAAATGATTCTCGCTGGCATTCAACCAAACCAAAATATGAAAACGACCATCACACTATTCGCCGGGATTGCCTGGCTCAGTTTCTCTGCCGTCGCGGGCGACTCGCCTTCCGACGGCCTCACCGGGCATTTCTTCCCGCCCGAAGCGGTCATGCAGGCCCACGAGCGCCTTGGCCTGACGGCCGCGCAGAAGGAAGCGCTGCGCGCCACGATGGAGAGAACGCAATCGCGTTTCGAGGAGATGAAGCAGCGGGTCGAGCGCGAGACGACCGCGCTGGCAGAGTTGGCCAAACCGGAACGCGTGGACGAAAAGGCGTTGCTCGCGCAGCTCAACAAGGTGCTGGAGGCTGAGGCCGAGGTGAAACGCCTGCACCTGACGACGCTCGCAGCCATCAAGAACACGCTCACGCCGGAGCAGCAGAGCAAACTGCGCGCGCTGATGAAGGAACACGGTGCTGGCGGTCCAGTACCATCCGGCGCAACCAAGGAACGGCTCCAGTCCAAGATAAAAAAGGTGCAGGCCGGCGTGCAGAAATGGCAGGAGGCCGGGCGCGACCCGTCCGAAGTGGCCCGCATCATGGAGGAGTTCAAACCGTTGATTGACGCAGGCAAAATCGCGGAGGCGGAGGCGGTGCTCGAGCGCGCCTTGAAGGCGCTGGAAGCGGAGGCGAAGTGAGCACCATGAACACGAACCCGTTTCTGAAATCGCTGCTCGCCATCCTGCTTTACCATGTGCTCCCCGCGTCTGCCGCGGAATCGCCGGCTCTTGCGGAGAAGGCGAATTCCCCGCAAGCGCTGAAGGCGGAAATCGAAGCCCTCAAGCCCGCCCAATTTGCGTGGCAGGAGATCCACTGGAAGACCTGCCTCCTGGAAGCGTTGAAAGGGGCGCGGGAAAAAAAGAAACCGGTGTTGCTCTGGGTGGTCGGGCCCGGCGAGGCGCTGGACGGACGCTGCTGAGTGTGCGCGGGCGCCGTCCGTGAGACGGTTTACTCTGTTCCCGAAGTCATCCACCGCATCAACGCTGATTTCGTGCCGGTCGCCCTGAGCATGGGGGCTTTCCAATTGAGGTCGCGCATGGAAATACCGACCGATTTCCTGCAGGATGACGAGGGAAAGGCACTCCAATCGATCTATCGCTCCAAGGTCCAACCCCAGGGGACCTGTGTGCTCAACTCAGGCGGGCAGGTCATGGCATGGGTCCTCATGTTCGACAAGAACAAGAGCGTCCTCGACTTTCTCGACCACGGCCTCAAGCGTTTTCGCGACCATCCGGACGCCAGGGAAGCCATCATGACCGAACGCTACATGCGGTTCCCCAGCATCAGGCTGGAGGACATGAAGGATGAGGCCAAGCCCCAGCCATACGCGGAACGGCACCCGGATGGGAAGCACTGCCTCTGGACGCCGAACGAACCGCCAGGGACGGTCGTGGCCCGGGTGATCGGCCGGGCGCTCGACAAGGCCGGCAAACCTTCCCCTCACATGGTGAACCAGGAGCACATGGCGCTGGACCGTTTCGAGGTGACGCCCGCCATGCAGGAGAAGCTGGCGCAGACGCTCGCTGACGGGGGCACAGGCCGCGTCGCGCTGCCGGAAGATTTCACCCGGCTGTGCATGGCCTATGCCTTCCTAGGCAACAAGGACTCGGGACCCATGTCGAAGGTGAGCGTGTTCCGCATCGTCAGCGACGTGAAGCAGTGCGAGTTCCGGGCACAAAGGGCTGAGGGAACCAAAAACCTTTGGAGGGTGGAAGGCCAGACGGAGGTCTTCGGCAAGGGAAAGGGGGCCGCGCGAGACTCCGGGCTGCGGCACGAAGTGAAGCTGACCTGGGAAGGCTTCATTGAACTTGACGGCAAGCGCATGACGCGCCTGCTGCTGGCCGCGCGCGGCACGGAGAAGTTGAAATGGGGCTCGGAGGAGTTGAAAGCGCGGGCGAAGACGGATGACGAGGTGGCGTTCCTTCCCGCAGGCCGCTTCATCGACGTGGAGTGCGGCGTCCGCTACGGGATCATCGGCGAGCCGGTCCCCATGAAGAAAGCAAAGAATGGGAAGTGAGCCGTGATCGGACCTGTCCCTATGACCGGCCCATCAGCGAGTTGCTGGTAGAGCCTGAGCGAACACACGCCCCCCTTCTTATTGCACCGAGCGTCTTGTTGGAAGGGACACAGGGCGTGCCGGTCAACGCGTCGCGCTCGTGCTCAATGGTGCCTCGGCGGAAACGTTCCGCGGGCGAGAGTGTTTCCAGACCGATGCCATACCACTCGCCGATGGAGTATCGGCGCCGTTCACGCGGTTTCTTCGATTTGGCCACGCGCGGTATGTATCAGGAGTCTGGGCACTTGGCCATCCACTTATCAGCTTTCGGGCTGTCTCGTGTCGCCTGATCACGTTGTTGTCCTACAGGTGGCTACGCCAAAAATCACCTCAGCTGTTCAAACATCGAGAGCGCTTCCTCGTACTCCTTGATCTGGAGAAGGTTCAGCCGCTGATGCCTCGTCGATGACGCTACCACTCGCGAAGAAAGTGCAATAAGGTTGCGGGGTCCGGGACGTTGAATTTGCGCCCCGTCCGAAAGACGAAGAGCAAACGGTTTGAAACCGTTGCTCGGTGTTCCCCGATTTGCCGGGCCATTGCAGCTTTATGTTGAGCACGAGATATTCGATTGGCCAGAAGTTTGGATTGAGCCGGACCGGTCGGCTTGCACGGTTTCCGCTCCGGACTCTCTGTGTTTCGGTCGCTTTCGTTTCGGCGGCCCTGGCGGCGATGGAGCCTCCAGAGGTGGTTTCCGTTCCGGGCCAGCCTTTGGCCGGTAACGTTCGCCGGGTGCTGCAGACGCTCGAGTTTCTCGGCGCGCCTTTGCAAGGCTCGGATGCGCTTGAGCAGGCAATGGACAAGCACGACGCGCCGCGCTTGCAGGAATTGCTCGATCCCCACGTGCTCTTCGTTGTCGCGATCAATCCCGAGTCGCGGGTGAAAGTTCAGCGCGGCCCCGCCCCGGCCAGACTACAGCAAGGCGGTTACACCCCGGTGTTGGTCAAGGTGATCAACCGGAGCACCGTTACCGCCGAACTCCGCATGACCAGTCCGCAGGCCGGGCCGGTTTATGCGGGCATGAGTCCGTTGAGCGCTCAACGTATGCAGCGCGCGGCCCTCAGGGAAACGGAGATTGCGGAGGGCGATCCGAAGCGGTTTCTGGATCTGGAGATTTTCGCGAACCCGCCGATGACGCCGCAACTCAGCGGACTGGAAGCCGAGTATGCCATTGCCGTCGTTTACAGCCGGGACGCCGGAAAACTGGAGGCAACAATCGGATTTGATGTCGGTCAGGGCAGCCAGGACATTGGCTTTCGCGGCGAAGCAGCGGTGCTGTTCGAGGTCCGGCCGGCGGTGCCGGTGAAGCTGCAGATGCGCGACCACGATGGACGGCCCACAACGGCGCGATTGGTCTTTCGGGACGAGGCCGGGCACATTTTCCCGCCGCAGGCGAAACGTCTTGCGCCCGATTTTTATTTTCAGGAACAGATTTACCGGCGTGACGGCGACGTGGTCCTGTTGCCGCCCGGGCGGCTGATGATGGATTACAGCCGCGGTCCGGAATATCGTGTCTTGAGCCGGGTCATGGAGATTTCCGAACGCGGGCCGGTCACGGTTGAACTTCAACTCGAGCGCTGGATCAACCCGGCGGAGTTTGGCTTTTATAGCGGCGACCATCACATCCATGGCGCTGGTTGCGCGCATTACAGCAGCCCGACCGAAGGGGTCAGACCCGAAGACATGTTTGTGCAGGTTGAAGGGGAAGGTTTGAATGTCGGCTGCGTGCTTACCTGGGGGCCGTGTTTCGATTATCAGCGCCGCTTTTTCTCGCCGGGCGTGCATCCATTGAGCAAGCCGTTCACGGTCATGAAATATGACCTGGAGATCAGCGGGTTCGGGTCGCAGGCGCTGGGGCATGTGTGCCTGCTGAACTTAAAGGATCAGATTTTTCCCGGCAGCGAAGGCACCAAGATCAAGGGTTGGCCCAAATGGACAACGCCGGTGATGCGCTGGGCCAAGAAGCAGGGCGGCTATACTGGCTATGCGCATTCTGCGAGCGGGCTTCAGATTCATCCGCGGAACGCTTCGCGGCGCCTGCTCGCCGAGCTGGATTCGGATCAGGACGGCTTGCTCATTCGCGCAGAGGCCGGCCGCGGGTTGCTCCCGGAGGAGTTCGAGACAATCGACGCCGACAATGACGGAGCGATCATCGAGGCCGAGCTGATTGTTTCGCACGACCGGGTAGCTGAGCGGTTGCCGAACCTGGCTGTGCCCGAGATGAACAGCGTGGGCGCGATGGAGATTTGTGTGAGCGTGGCCGAGGGCGTGTGCGATTTCATCAGCGCCATGGACACCGCGCGCATTGCCGAGTGGAACATGTGGTATCACATTCTCGATTGCGGCTTCCCCTTGAAGGTCAGCGGGGAAACGGATTTCCCGTGCATGAGCGGCGACCGCGTCGGCCAGGGGAGGGTTTATGTTCAGCTCGGGCAGATTGAAAAGATTGACTTTGGCGAGTGGTGTGAAGGTTTGGCGCGCGGCCGGTCTTACGTCTCCGACGGATTCGCGCATGCCTTGAGCTTCGAAGTGAATGGGATGCCGCCGGGAACGGCCGATGTGCAGCTTGCGCAGCCGGGAAAGATCGAGGTGAGGGCGAAAGTGGCGTTTGCCGCCGAGCAACCGTTGACGGTGGCTCAGGGCGGGAAGATACCGCCGGCCGGCAAACGCTGGGTGGGCGATACCGTGACATGGCACGGCCCGCGCACGAATCAGGTTTCCCGCGGCGGCTTTCGCCTCGTCGAGATTGTCGTCAACGGGCGGCCGGTCGCGTCGGAAGAGGTTCCGGCCGATGGGCGGGCTCATGACCTGAGCTTTGAAGTGCCAATCGATCGCAGTAGTTGGGTGGCGTTGCGGCACTTCCCGCAACTTCACACCAACCCGGTGAACGTGCTGGTCGATGGGAACCCGATTCGGGCCTCCCGTTCCAGTGCGCTTTGGTGCATTGAAACCATCCGGCAGCTCTGGCGGCAGCGGCATCGAACGATCCCGGAAGAGGAGCGAGGCGTGGCCCAAAGAACCTTCGACGCGGCGATCGAGAAGTATCGTCAGATCGTCCGGGAGGCGGAGCCGGCATTCTGAAAGGCGAACAACCCCCAGGCCGTTGCGCCCAAAGCGCGAGCTTGTAGAGGGGGTCTCTGACCGCCGCTTCCGCAGCGGAGCCGACACCCAAAGGACGTGACCCTCAGTTTGCTCAATCCTGGAGACTTCCGGTCGCTTTCATTCGACGTGAAAAGCGCTGGACGAAAGCGGGCGCCTGCTCGCAATCTTTCAGCCTCGCATGTCCAGCAGCGGTTCCGAGGCAGACGTTTTGATCGTTGGCGCCGGCCCGACCGGCGCCGTGGCGGCCAAACGTTTTGCCGAAGCGGGCATGCGGGTGGTGGTCCTCGAACAGGGAGATTGGCCCGATTACTCGAAGGCTCGCGCCAATCATCCCGATTTTGAACTGACGCTGGGGAGCTATTGGTCGGGGAATCCGAATCGCCGTCAGGGCCCGGCGGATTATCCCATTGACGATTCCGAGTCGGATATTTCGGCGGTGCTTTACAATGCGGTGGGCGGGGGCACGGTCATTTATGCCGCGCATTGGCAACGGAACATGCCTTCGGATTTTCGTGTGCGCACCTATGACGGAGTGGCGGACGACTGGCCGCTGAACTACGAAGAGCTCGTTCCCTACTATGAACGCTGCGAAGCGGACTTTGGCGTATCGGGGCTGGCTGGTGATACTGCCTTTCCTCCTGGCAAAGGACCGCCCTTGCCGCCCGCGCCGCTGGTGCCAATGGGACGCCGGGTGGCGCGGGCCCACAATAAACTGGGCTGGCATTGGTGGCCGGCGCCCAACGCCATTGCCACGCGCGCGTATGGTCCGCTTCGCCCCTGTACTCAGCGGGCTGCCTGCATGTGGGGCTGCGTCGAAGGCGCCAAAGGGTCGGTCGATGTCACGCATTGGCCGCAGAGCATGCGGGCCGGTGTGCGCCTGGTCACTGGCGCGCGGGTGCGGCGGCTCGAAGTTGATTCCGGGGGATTGGTGAAGGGGGCGCTCTATGTGGACCGGGAAGGGCGCGAGCATCTTCAGAAAGCCGGAGTCACAGTCCTGGCGGCCAATGGGATCGGCACTGCCCGGCTGTTGCTCTTGTCCGCGGCGTCCGGGTTTTCGAACGGCCTGGCCAATTCGTCCGGTTTGGTGGGCAAGCGGCTGATGCTGCATCCGTTCGGAACGGTTGTGGGTTTGTTCGAGGAAGACCTGGGGAGCACGCACGGCGTCTGGGGGCAGCATCTTCATTCGCTCGAATTCTACGAGACGAAGGAAGGGCGCGGATTCGTCCGCGGAGCGAAGTGGGGCCTGCAACCGACCGGCGGGCCGCTCTCGATGACACGCGGCTATCCGTGGGGCGAGGAGAACGCCATCTGGGGAGAGAACTTTCACAGGGACCTGCGCAAGCGGTTGGGACATTCGGCCATGTGGGGCATCATTGCGGAGGATTTGCCGGAGGAACAAAACCGCGTGGTGCTCGATCCGGTCAAAAAGGATTCGGATGGAATCGCGGCGCCGAAATTGATTTATCGGATGTCCGAAAATTCGTCGCGGCTCATGGCCTTTCACTTGCAACGCGCCAGGGAATCACTGGAAGCGGCCGGCGCGTATGAAGTGGTGATCGCCCCTCTGATTCGCGAAACCGGCTGGCATATTCTCGGCACCTGCAAAATGGGCAACGATCCGGCGGCTTCGGTGGTCAATGCGTGGGGGCGTTGTCACGATGTGCCGAACCTGTTCATTTTCGACGGCAGCATCTGGCCGACTTCGAGCGGCATGAATCCGACGGCAACCATTGCGGCGATGGCCTTGCGTTGCGCCGAGCATTTGGTGGAGGGGCGCCGGGAACAGAGCGTGGCGAGATGAATTTTACCGACGAAGAACGGGCTTTGCTGGCCGCGCTGGCGGAGGTGCTGATTCCCGCCGGAGAAGGTTTCCCTTCGGCCGGTGAGGCGGGCGTGGCAGGCGAAGGCTTGGACAAGGTGCTCAGCTTCCGTTCGGACCTTGGGCAGCCGTTAAAGGAGCTGCTGGCTTCAGCCCGGGGCCGTTCGCCGGCGGAATTTGTGGCGAGCCTTCGTCAAAATGATCCGGCTGCCTTCAGCGTCCTGGCCGACCTTGTGCCCGGGGCCTATTTCCTGAATGCGGGCGTGCGGGAAAAACTGGGCTACAACGGCCAGACTCCGCGCACCATCGATCCGCGTCCCGACTTTTTGGAGGATGGCCTGCTGCAATCGGTGATCGGCCGCGGGCCGATTTATCGTCCGACGCGGGAACGCTGACTGAGGGTTCGCGTTGAGTCGATGCCGAGGGTAGCAGTCGAATCTTTTGTTTGACGGAGGGGGAATAGGTCCGGAGCCAAGGGCAGCGATTCTGCCCCTGAACCAGGTTCATGGAGAGAATTGCTGGAGCCAAGGTTAACTCGCTTGCGTTGGACAGGTGCGCCCTTAACATGGGTGCGATTCCGGCGCGGCAGGGATCGTGGACGGCTGCGGTCGGATTCATTTGGCGCGATGATTCGCTCGTTTGCATTTACGACTCAGGGCCGCCTGCACAGCCAGGACATCGATTTGTTTTTGATGCCGACGCTGCTGGCGGACACGAACCTGTTTCTTTGGGTGGACCTGGAGAAACCGGATTCGGAAGAGACCAGGCATGTTTTGGAGGATATTTTTCACTTTCACCCGCTCTCGATAGAAGACTGCGTGGCGGTGAGTCCGTCGCCGAAGGTGGAGGAGTATTCGCCGAAGGAGGAGGACCGGTTCTTGGCCTATCTGTTCATTGTGATCCATGCGGTCGATTACAGTCGGAAGGACGGGGTCTTTGCCACGAGCGAGTTGAACTTCTTTCTCGGCCGGAACTTTTTGGTGACGTATCACGATTTGCCGTTGCGAAGCATTCATGCAGTGGCGGAGCGCTGCCTGAAGAGCACGGTGCATATTGCGCGGGCGCCGGACCGGGTGGCGCACACCCTTCTGGACAGCATTGTGGAGAATTACAAGCCGGCGTTGGACGAGCTGTCGCTGGAGATTGCGGATCTGGAAGATCAGGTAGTGCAGCGGCCTGCCAAGGAAACGTTAAACAAGATCGTTCAGATCAAAAAGGAGGTGTTGCACCTGCGGCAGATCATCGGCCCGCAACGGGAAGTCCTCTCGCGGTTTGCCCAGGGAGAGTTCAAGCTGATTCGGCCGCACCTGGTGCCGTATTATCGGGACGTTTACGACTCGCTCTATCACATTGGCGAGCTGGCCCAGAACTACACCGATTCGCTCACGGGCATTCTGCAGGTGTACTTGAACATTTCATCGAACCAGACGGGCGAGGTGATCAAGGTGCTGACGCTTGTTACCATTGTTACCATGCCGACCATGTTGATCGGCACCTGGTACGGAATGAATTTCGAGGGGATGCCGGAAGTGAAATCGCCCGCAGGTTATTGGGTGACGTTGTCAGTGACGGTGCTCTTGACGGTAGTGACGTATTGGTATTTCAAGGTGAGAAAGAAATGGTTCTGAAAAAAGGAACAGAAGCGGCGCAGGCCGCGAAAACAGGGTGTTCCCATGCCTCCGGCTAAAGCGAGTTTTTTGGAGAAGGTGCTCGGCCGGATTGGCCGTCTCGATCCGCAAGGCTTGCAGACCATTGTCGAGCGGTTGGCGCGCGAGCGGAGCTTTCTGGAGACGCTCTTCAACACCATCGACGATGGAATTCTGGTGGTGGATGAAGCGGGCCGGATTCTTTATTTCAACGAAGCGGCGAAGCGGCTCCTGGGCTTGCCCGCGGCGGCGGAAGGCCAACTGGTCGAGCGGTATTTGCCGGACATTGACTGGCAGAAACTGGCTGCGGCCGGCGCAACGGGCGGGCAGCGGGTGACGCGCCACGAGTTCGAGGTTTCGTATCCGCTCCCGCGATTCCTCAGCCTCTATGCGGCGCCGCTGGATGCGGAGAACAAGGCCGGTTCCGGGGTGGCATTGATCCTCCATGACGCGACCGAAGCGCGGGAGCGGACCTTTGCGGCCATTGAAAGCGAGCGCATGCAGGCCCTGACCCTGTTGGCGGCCAGTGTGGCGCATGAAATTGGGAACCCTTTGAACGCGCTTCATATCCATTTGCAGCTTATCGAACGCGAGCTGCGCAAACTGCGAGATTCATTCGAAGGCGGACCGGCGCCGCGGCGTGTGCACAAATCGAGGAAAGGCCACGACAAGGACCCCGCGGTCGAAGAGGGGCCGGAAATCGTGGCCAGGCTGGACAAGTATCTGGGGGTGGCCAAGGGCGAAATCACGCGGCTGGATTATATCATTACGCAGTTTTTGCAGGCCATTCGGCCGGTGACGCCGCAGCTCCAGCCCGGTTCATTGAATGATGTGGTCCGGGAAACGATCGAACTGCTGCGGCCGGAGATCGAGAACCGGGGCATTACCATTTGTCAGGAGCTTGGTTCAGAGCTGCCGATGGCGCCGATTGATGCGGCACAAATGAAGCAGGCGCTGGTGAATCTGGCCAAGAACGCCATCCAAGCCATGACCCGGGGCGGGGTCTTGACGTGCAGGACCGGTTCCGATGCCGAAGCGGTCTGGGTCACTATTTCCGACAGCGGGCGGGGCATTCCACCGGAACAGATCAATCGCATTTTCGAGCCATTTTACACGACCAAAAAGAAAGGTTCCGGGCTGGGGTTAATGATCGTCCAGCGGATCATGCGGGAACATGGCGGGCGAATCGAGTTGGAAAGCGATGTCAACCGAGGAACCGCTTTCCGCATTTGCCTGCCGCTGCATGGGCGCCGCCCCCGGCTTCTGGGGCCCGGAAGCCCAACCGAATGAACATCGTCCTCTTCCTTGTTCGAAAACGAGCGCGAACGCCGTCGCTTTCGGGGAAGCAACGCGCGGTTTGCCAAAGCGGGGTAATGCCTTCTAGTTCTAGTGAGTGAAAATGAATAAACCGATGCTCCTGATCGTGGATGACGAGAAGCCGACGCGCGAAGGGCTGCGCGCGGCGCTGGAGGATCGCTACGATGTTTGGGTGGCCGAGGATGCGGGCGCCGCCACTGAGCTGCTGGAGCGGGAGCAAATGGATGTTTTGTTGACGGACTTTCGGCTGCCGCACGAGGATGGCATGAAGCTGATCGCGCGCGCCAAATCCCTTCCCAAACCGCCGGTCTGCATCCTCATGACCGCCTATGGCTCGGAAGAACTGGCGGTGCAGGCGATGAAGAGCGGCGCGGATGACTACATCCCGAAAGGGCGGATGCAGATTGACGAGTTGGAGATGCGGATTGCGCGGGTCTTGCGCGCGCATCGGTTGGAGGCGGAGAACGTGGTTTTGCGCCACCAACTGCACAGCCGCTTCGGGCTGGAGAACATGATCGGCCAGTCCCCGCCAATGAAGGAGGTCTTCGAGGTCATCCAGCAGGTGGCGCCGACGCGGGCGACCGTTTTGGTCACGGGCGAAAGCGGCACGGGCAAGGAGCTGGTGGCAAAAGCGATTCACCATTTGAGTCCGCGGGCGAAGCAGCCCCTGGTGACTGTGCATTGCGCGGCATTGTCGGCGACGCTTTTGGAGAGCGAGTTGTTTGGCCATGAGAAAGGGGCGTTTACCGGCGCCTACGAACGTCGGATCGGGCGCTTTGAACAGGCGCAGGGCGGCACACTTTTCCTGGACGAAATTGCCGAGATCGATGCTTCGCTGCAGGTCAAGCTGCTGCGCTTTTTAGGGGAGAGAACTTTTGAGCGGGTGGGCTCGAACAAGACCTTGACGGCCGACATTCGTCTGGTAGCCGCCACGAACAAGAGCCTGGGGGAGCTGGTTCATGAAGGGAGCTTTCGGGAGGATTTGTATTTTCGGCTGAGGGTTGTGGAGATTCACCTGCCGCCGTTGCGCGAGCGGCGGGGAGATATTCCGCTGCTCGCACAGAATTTTCTGCGGGCCGTGGCGAAGGAGAACGAAAAGGCGGTAAAGGAGGTCAGCCCCGATGTGATGGACCTGCTGATTCAGTATTCGTGGCCCGGCAACGTCCGGGAACTGCGAACGGCCATTGAACATGCGGTGGTTCTTTGCCGGGGGGAGCGGGTGGTCGTGCGCGATTTGCCGCCGGAACTGCGGGGGATGCCTGGCGGCATTACCTCGGATGCGGCGCAGGCGCCAGCCGCGCCGGGGGAATTGACCGTGAAGGAGGCGGAGAAGCAGCTTATGGCCCGGGCGCTCAAAGAGTGCGGCGGCAACCGGACGTTGGCAGCAAAAAAGCTGGGGATGAGCCGGCGCACTTTGCACCGGAAGCTGCACACATATCATTTGGAAGGGTTTTAAATCATGGGCCTGAGGCTGCAGGAGTTGATCCACAAGTTCGAGGTCGGGACGGGTTCGCGGTATCTCCAGTTATTTGTTGGGTTTTTGGCCATGGTAGCCCTGGCCTCGTTGTACAACTTTTTCGCGTTCCACAATCTCTCCACTCCCGAGGGGATGGACACGGCGCAGGTGGCGCGAAACATCGCCGAGGGCCGGGGCTACAGCACCCGCTTCATCCGGCCCCTGAGCATTCATCTGGTGCACGGGGCGGTCACAAACAAACTGGCGCGCCTCGGACCCATCCCGGAAGGGGGCGGCGTGAGCGCGGAACAGGAGGAGTTGTTGCGTCTGCTGCACCTGGAGGAGCCGCATCCGGACCTGGCGAACCCGCCGCTGTATCCGGTGTTGCTGGCCGGGGCGCTGAAGCTCATGCCGTTCGATTATCCGACCCTGGATCCCAGCAAGACATTCAGCATTTATCTGCCGGATCTGTGGATCGCCGGTTTCAATCAGTTTCTCTTTTTGCTGGCGGTGTTGTTGGTCTTCGTTCTGGGACGCCAGCTTTTTGATCCGGCGGTCGGCTGGGTGGCGGCGGTGGTCTTCGCCGGAGCGGACCTTTTCTGGGAGTTTAGTTTGTCGGGGCTTTCGACCCTGCTCCTGGTGTTGCTCTTTTTGCTCCTGGTCTGGCTGCTGGTGAAGTTGTCGGCGGGGGCGCGGCAGGAGATGGTCCATCTGAGAAAGCTTGCGCTTTTGGCGGCGGCGGCGGGCGTGGTGGTGGGGTTGGGCATGCTGAGCCGTTATGCCTTCGGCTGGCTGATCGTGCCGACGTTGATTGCTCTGGTAGCGTTGCCGGGGAAGAGAGCCGCGCCCCTGGCGCTTTCGGCAGTGGCAGGATTCGCCATTCTGGTGTTGCCGTGGCTGGTCCGGAATTACCAGACGAGCGGCACGCCATTTGGAACTGCCGGGTTTGCGATCTATGAAGGCACGGAGGCATTTGAGAAGGATCAATTGGAGCGTTCGCTTCATCCGGAGCTCGGCAACGTTCAGCAATCCGACTTTACGCGGAAGCTTTTGGTCAACGGACGGGGGGTGATCGAGGAGTTGCCGCGATTGGGCGGGAGTTGGGTGACGGCATTCTTCCTGGTCGGTCTGCTCTTGCCGTTCCGCAATCCCACCCTGCGATGGCTGAGGATGTTTCTACTCCTGTGCCTGGGAACTTTGATGCTGATTCAATCGATGACGGGTTCGGTGTTGGCAAAGGAAGCAGCCGTGAGCGCGGAGAACCTGGTGGTGCTGGTGGCACCGCTGGCCTTTATTTTTGGGACTGGCTTGTTCTTTGTTTTGCTCGATCAAGTGGGGCTTTCCTTTACGGGAGCGCGGTATATGGCGGCGGGACTCTTTTGCCTCGTAATGTGCGCGCCCCTGATCTTTACCCTGCTGCCGCCGCCTGAAAGGACAGTGGTTTATCCTCCCTATTATCCGCCGCTGATTCAGGAGAAGGCGCGGATGGTGCGGGAGAATGAGTTGATAATGAGTGACATCCCCTGGGCGACGTCCTGGTATGGGGGGCGCCAGTCGGTCTGGATGACCTTAAAATACCGGGATGACGTGAAAGAGGGGCAAAAAGAGGACTTCTTTCAGGTCCACAACTTTTTGAAGCCGGTCAGCGGACTGGATGTGAGCAGAAAAACACTTGAAACAATGCCCACAAAAGCGCTTTGGGACTGGTTGCGGGCCAAAGAGGAGGTTTCAACCTGGGAGGAAGTGGTGGATCAATCGAGTAGCTGGCACGACTTCTTCTTGAGCGTTTTCGTCCGGGGTCAGATCCCTGGCGGGTTCCCGTTAAAGCGGGCGCCACATGGAATTTGGCCGGAACTATTTTTGACGGATTCTGAACGCGGAACAGGAAAAAACATCCAATCGGAGTAAATCGTAACCGTGGCTGTGAAAAAGATTTCTGTTTGACAACATTTTAGGCGATTCAGTACAACCCCGGGCACGTACTGCTTAACAAGGGTGAAATTGCTTGAAAGAAAATAATTTAACTATGAAACGAAGTGTCGCCTCCGTCGGAATGGTCGCGGTAGGTGCCACGGGGTTGCAGGCGGCCTACGCTCCGGGGTTGTCGCGGATGGAAACCACTAAGCCGTGGAGTCTTTCGGCGTCGTTGCGCGGCTTTTACGATGACAACTACCTGACGCAGACGTCGGGGTTTGAGGAAGAGAGCTTCGGTTTCGAGATCAGCCCCTCGATCGCAGTCAATTTTCCGATGGAGCAGACTTATGTGGGGCTCTCCTACACGTATGCCCTGCGGTACTACGAGGCTCGGTCCAGCGATTCCACGGATCACAACCACGAGTTTTTGGCCAAGGTGGACCACAAGTTTTCCGAGCGATATAGCGCCAGTTTCGAGGATTCCTTTGTCTATTCTGATGAGCCGGAGATCGTCGAAACGGGTGTCTTGGGCGCGCCCATTACGCGGCGCCGCGACGCCAGTGCGTTTCGGAACCGGGCCAATTTGGATTTCAAGGCGCAGTTGACGGAACTCTGGGGGCTCGGTTTGGGTTACCAGAACACCTGGTACGATTACGAGGACGATGGTCCCGGTGGTCTTTCGGCATTGTTGGACCGTGTCGAGCATGTCTTTCGGGTGGATGGGCGATACACGATTCAGCCGAACCTGATCGGATTGATCGGGTACCAGTATCAGATCACGGATTACACGAGCGACGATCTGCTGCCGAGTGGTTCACCGGGAGATATCCGCGACAATACTTCGCATCTCTTCTCTGTAGGCGCGGACTACGCCGCGACGAGCCAGATCAATGCGAGTTTCAGGGTGGGTGCGCAGTACACGGAATTTGACGACTTGGATCAAAGCTCGTGGACTCCCTATGTGGACATGTACGGCACCTATACCTATCTTCCCGGCAGTTACGTGCGCTTTGGCATAAGACACGCTCGGAATGCCACCGACGCTGACGGCACACCAGGTGATATCACCACCGATCAGCAAACGACGGCGCTCTACGGATTGGTCAATCACCGGATCACGCCACGAATCACCGGCAGCGCGGTCGGACAGCTTCAACACGCCGTCTTCGAGAATGGCGCCCTGGATGGCGAGGTGGACAACCTTTACACGCTGGGGCTGAATTTTGAATACCGGATCAGCCAGCATTGGTCAGCCGAAACTGGTTACAATTGGGACCGGCTCGACTCGGACCTGGGTGGACGGAGCTTTACACGCAATCGGGTTTATGTGGGCGTGCGCGCTACTTACTAGATTCCTTGAATTTGAAAATTCAAACTTCTTAGGATTTAGGACTGGAAAATAGAACGGGGAGGCTAGACCGAATTATCTGGCCTCTTTTTTTTTGAAGGTGACGTATGGAAGTTAAAAACGACTCAAACAAACCGCCCTTTAACGCGCCGGAAGTAAAACTGCACTTCCTGGACTATTGGCGCATTATCCGCGTGCGCAAGACCGTCATCCTCGCGGTCTTCCTGCTCGTGACCATCACGACCACGGTGGTGACGTTTATCCATCCCAAGACCTATGCCAGCACCGTGCGGATTAAGGTGGAGAAAAACGCCACGGACGTGGACCCCCTGGGCGGACGCCAGGCGGTGCAGGCTTATGACCCGTATTGGGTAACCACCGAATTCCAGACCATCCAATCCAAGTCCATCCTTTATCCCGTCATCACTAATCTGAATCTGCAAAACAAGTGGGCGGAAGACTACAAGGTGGACGAGCTGACGCTCGAGTTGGCATACAAGGTCCTCAAGGGAAACATAAGTCTCGATCAAGCCCGAAACACCAGTCTGATCGAGATTCGCGCGTTCAGTAAAGACCCTTACGAGGCCGCCACCATTGCCAACAAGATCGCCGAGACCTACAAGGAGTCCCGCCTGGCCGACCAACGCGAAATAGCGGAGCGCGGGATCAAAACCCTGGAGAAGGAGTTGGCCGAACAGAATGAGAAGGCGCAGGAGCAGCAGACTCTCGTGGACGATTTGAAAATCAAGCTCCAGATTTCCGAATTTGAAGCCCAGGGCATTAACGCCAGCACGCCCGAACCTCAACTGCTTCTTCAAGTGGAGCGGCAGCGCATCGAAGCTCAGGCGGAGTTTC
>CAZCUL010000116.1:0-3197 GCA_964501475.1 uncultured Verrucomicrobiota bacterium
TCTTTTACTGATTGCTATTTCACTGATTCCCGGCCCTGCCCCGGCAAGAGCCGTCGAGGTGCCCGACGGTTTCACTGTTGAGACACTCGCCACCAACCTGAACGCGGCGACCGCGCTCGCCGTGGCGCCCGATGGCCGTATCTTCATTGCCGAACAAACCGGATTGGTGCGTGTCTGGAAAAATGGACGATTGCTGCCAACCCCCGCGCTCGATCTCTCCGGCCGCGTGGACGATTACTGGGAACGCGGCCTCATTGGCGCGACGTTGCACCCGGACTTTCCCCACACACCGCACCTGTTCGTCGTCTATGTGGCGAAAGAGCCCTTCGTCCATCACGTCATCAGCCGATTCATCATGCTCGGTGACATGGCCGATCCCGGGAGCGAATTCCTGCTCCTGGAAGGCGACGACCAGAAGCTGTTCGGTGGCAGCGTCCCGCACGGTCACCAAGGCGGGCCCATTCGCTTCGGTCCTGATGGGAAGCTTTACATTGCGCTCGGGGAGCAAACGGCTGGCAAACCCTCGCAGTCACTGGAAGCGTTGCAGGGCAAAATTCTAAGGATCACTGCCGACGGGACTATTCCTGAGGACAACCCGTTCTTCGCGCGGACCACCGGGAAATATCGGGCGATCTGGGCCCGCGGCGTGCGAAATCCGTTCGGCCTCGCCGTGCAACCCGAGACCGGGCGGATGTTTTTCACGGACGTGGGCGGCAGCGCCTTCGAAGAAGTAAACGAACTGGTGCCAGGCGCCAACTATGGCTGGCCGCACGCGGAGGGCTTCTCGACCAACGCGGCGTTCAAGAATCCCCTTTACGCCTACCCGCCTGCCATCGGCCGCAGTATCGTAGGCGCCGTGTTTTATCCTCAAGCAACCGCAGCAGCCGCCAAACAAGAGACGGGGCTTGCTGACGTTTGCCCCTGCTTCCCGGAGAAGTGGCGGGGCAAATTCTTCTTTGCCGACTGGGCCGCGAATTGGGTCAAGGCCCTGGACCCGGCCGCGCCGACCAACGTCGTGACCTTCGCGAAAGGCTTCAATGCTCCCGCCGCCATCGACGTGACGCCGGACGGCTCCCTGCTCTTGCTCAACCGAGGCACCCTTTGGCGTGACGGAAAGAAATGGCGGCCGGATACAGGGTCGCTTCTCCGCATCCGTTATAGCGGCGATGCGACGGACCTGGCGCAGATAGCGCCACGCCCGCCGTTCCCGCGCGCGCTTGGCGGCACCCGGTTCTTCGACTCGCTTTCCCCGCTGCAGCCGCGCTCCGGCTTCGTCGAATTTCCAATCAACGTCCCCCCGTGGCAACCGGGCGTGACCGCGCGACGTTGGGTTTCGTTGCCGGAGGATACCGCCCTGCGCGTTGACCCGGAGGGCGAGTTCGAGTTCCCGCACGGCACCATCGTTGTCCAGCACCACCTCGTGGAGAAAACCGGGTCGCCCTTCGAGACACATCTGTTTTGGTTCCATGTCGCCTCGAGCCACTCGCGCATCGCCCGCGCGGCCGCTTATCGCTGGAACCCGGAAGCGAGCAACGCCACGGTGATCGAAGATGGCGAAGTCATCGTTTTGCCCGGCGATCCGGAGCGCCGCTGGTTTTCGCCCGGGATTGAGGAATACCTGAATCTGGACACGGCCGTTGCGGGATTTCTGCTCCCGCTGAGCCCGCGCCAGATTTCCAGAGAACAACTCGCGCAATGGAACGCCCGCGGTTGGGTTAATCCGAAGCTAAGCGCGGAAGAGCTTGCCGCCTTTCCGCGTCTCGTCAGGCTCGATGACCCCAATGCTCCTCTCGGTCTTCGAGTGCGCTCCTATCTGGACGTCAACTGCGCCGTCTGCCACCGCCCGGGCGGCCCTTCGCGAGGCAACTTCGACGCGCGCCTGATCACGCCGCTCGCGGCGCAGAAAATCATCAATGGTGAATTGGCCGCCGGCGACCTCGACATCAAGGGCGCGCGCGTCCTCGTGCCGGGCCATCTGGGAAAATCGGTTCTGCTGGAGCGTCTCAGCCGCAACGATCCATTCCGGATGCCGCCTGTCTCAGTGAACGACGAACCGCAGCCAATTATTCCTCCACTACGTCAATGGATCCGGTCGTTGAGCCGCTCCGCAGGGTCCCGGTAACGGTGTCGAAGCCGGGTGGAGTGAAAGGGTGACGCGTTCAGAATTCGAGATCGCCGCCTCAGCATTTGAACTTCGCCCAAAGCGGGCGGTGGTCGGAAATGTAGTAACGCAGGTATTTGTTAAAATCCGGCGGAGATCCCCTTTCCCAAAGCTTTCTGAAGATGACCTGATCGAAGTCAAAGACGCCTGTGGACTTGGTGTAATGAACGCCGGTCTTCGGAAAAAAGGCGATCTGATCGTAATGGTTGATCCTTTTGGCCGAATGTCTGCCGGTGCTCTTGAGGGTGGTGCCAATTTCTGTGGAATGTTCCGTTAATTGCAAGCCGTGCTGGATCAGGATCGAATAGATCGGGTCCGACGGCGCCATCTTCGGCAGATTGAAATCGCCCATGAGAATCACGTCGTTCTCGAAAGCAAGTTTGGATTTGGTCTGCTGTTTGGCCCAGCGGGCCAGGGCAAAGGTCTCCAACTGGCGCCGTTGCACGTGTGCCTTCGAGTTGCTCCCGAAATAGAGATGCACATTAGCGAGCGTGAATTCGAAAGTGCCGCATCGAAATGACTGAAGGAACGGGTTGCGGTCGAATCCATCGAAGGCCTGAGCAATGCCCGGCAGTTTCGTTCTCTTGAGTCTGGCGGGATCGAGAGCCAGTTCACCCACGAGCTCGAGAGTCCGGATTCTTTTGGAGTCGAAGATAAAGGCCAAACGTTCGCTGTTCCCTGCCGTATCGGTGAACACCACCCGATAACGAGCGCCGAGTTGCTTCCGGATGGCGTCCAGACCGGAGAGGTCGGATTTGACTTCCTGAATGGCGCTCAGATCAAACCAACTGAGAATCTCGGCGAGCAGCTTGTAATGGCGATTCTGCCGGTCCTGTGTGCCCAGGTTGGCAATGTTCCAGGTCCCGATCAGGAGGTCGGCGCCAGATTTGGCAGGAATGCCGCGGGCCTGCTTGTGGGCGCGCAGAGCGGCGATTTCGGTCTTCGTGTTGAAGCCGAACTTGAATGTCGGTATAGGGAAGTCAGGCATATGCGATTCCGGCCGCATGGCAACTGCGAAGCCTGCGGTCACGAGATT
>CAZCUL010000117.1:0-11531 GCA_964501475.1 uncultured Verrucomicrobiota bacterium
TTCGACCACCATCATCGAGAGCGGCATCGACATCCCCAACGCCAACACGATCATCATCCATCAGGCGGATCGATTTGGCCTGAGCGACCTCTATCAGTTGCGGGGGCGGGTGGGGCGTTACAAACATCAGGCCTACGCGTATCTGCTCATCCCGCGCCACGCCCGCATGTTGACGGACGCGCGGAAACGCATCACTGCGATCAAGCAATACTCGAAGCTCGGCAGCGGCTTTAAAATCGCCATGCGCGACCTGGAGATTCGCGGCGCGGGGAATCTGCTTGGTTCCGAGCAGAGCGGCCACATTACGGCCGTGGGATTTGACCTGTATTGCCGTCTTTTGCAGCACAGCGTGGCCGCGCTCAAAGGCGAGCCGATCCGGCGCCGGATCGAAGTTCAAATCCGCCTGGATTTTCTGGCGTTGAACGCTGTCGAAGAGGGAAGCGCCAAAGCGCGTGTGAAAGGCCGGGGCCAGGCGGGATTGTCGCCTGTGCAAGCGGTCGCCACCTTGCCGCTGAACTACGTTCCCGATGCGAGACAGCGCATCGAGATTTACCGCAAACTGGCGGAAGTGGCCGAGGCCGCCGGATTGGCGCGTGTGCGAGCGGAGTTGCGGGACCGTTTCGGCCCAATCCCGGCTTCGACAGAATTGCTGCTGGAGGTGGCGGACCTCAAGCTCGCCGCCCAGGATCGGGATATAACGGTGATCGAGACGGAGGGAGACAAGTTGATGCTGCGGCGCTACAACGACTACGTAACGTTTGAAGGGAAGTTTCCGCGCCTGACGAAAACTGAATCCAAAGCCCGACTTAAGGAGATTAAGCGAGTGATTCTGAGTCTGGCTCCCCGTCCGGGAAAGGAAACGAGGGGCAGTAACCAGTAATCAGTCCGGTCGGCTCGCTTTCCTTCCTGGGGCCTAAGAATTCACAAAGGGTGCGTGGCGCTTCAGCCAACCTTGAATTAGGCTACCATCAGTTTAGCGAATGGACTTCCGAATGAGAGACATATGAGAGTACCGCTGTTTCTTTTGGTCCTGCTTTCAGGACTAACGGCGGTACCGCCTTTGGCAAAGGGATTTGACCACCCGAACCACCGTGAGCTGCCCAACCTCGATAAGCGGCGGGATGCCGCCGCCGGCAAGGTGGTTCCGGCCGCAGCAACCAAAACCAGTGCGAAAGGCAAACTGCGCGGCCAGGTGCCGACCGTTGAGGTCGAGTTCGACGAGATCACCGAAACCCCGAAATGGGTGGGATCGACGCGGGAATTCCTGACCGGCCCCAGGGGAGAAGGCAAAGCGGTGCCCAAGGCAGCAATGCGCGCTTTTCCGGAGGGCGACAAGCATCGCGCAATCAAAGCTTTCCTGAACGAACATTCGGCGCTCTTCGGTCATGGAGCGGAGGCACTCGAGAATGCGCGGCTGGAACGCGATTTCACAGCACAGCACAACAAACTGCGCACCCAAATCTGGCATCAGCATTTGGACGGCATCGATGTCTTCGGGGGCGTTCTGGTTGCCAACACCGCCAGGGATGGCGAGTTGGTAAACCTTTCCAGCCAATTTGTAGCGCGACCGGGTGAAGCCGCGAACAGAGGAAACCCCAACCGGGCCGCGGCGCAGGCGAAGCCAAAGATTCATGCGCGGAAGGCGGTTGCGATTGCAGCGCAAAACATCGAGGCGCCCATCGAAGAGACAGAAGTATCCGATGTGGACGTCGCGCCCGCCGGACCGGAGAAAAAACAAAGATTCAAAGCCGGCCAGCTTCCGAGCGAAGCCGAGGCGCGACTGGTTTGGCTGCCGATGTCGGCTGACCAATTGCAGCTTTGTTGGGAAGTGGAATTGTTTCGGCCGATTGGCGGGGAGAAATATCGGGTCCTGATCGATGCCCAGAGTGGTGAAGTGCTGGTAAGGCATTGCCTGACTCTGTATCTGACCGAGGCGACCTACCGCGTCTTCACCAGTGACAGCCCGGCGCCGATGACGCCCGGCCATCCGTTTCCCTCCACCAATCAGGCACCGCTGGTCGAGCGTGAGTTGGTCACTCTGGCTGCGCTATCTACGAACGCGTCGCCCATCGGCTGGATCAGCCCGGGTGACAATGAGACGCGCGGCAATAATGCGGCTGCCCACCTCGACCGGAACGCGGACAACCAGCCGGATTTACCGCGCCCGCACGGTTCGCCCCACCACGTCTTTGACTTCCCGATGGATCTGACCAAGGACGCTTCGACTTATGGCGACGCGGCGGTGGTGCAGCTTTTCTATTGGTGCAATTGGATGCACGATACTTTGTATGAACTGGGCTTCACGGAGGCGGCGGGGAACTTCCAGAAAGACAATTTTGGCCGCGGGGGTCTGGCCAACGACGCCGTGGTAGCGGACGCCCAGGACGGTTCCGGCGTCAACAACGCCAACTACACTCAGGCCAGGGATGGGATCGCGCCCCGTATCCAGATGTATGTTTTTGATGGTCCCGCGCCCACCCGGGACGGGGACCTGGACGCCGAGATTATCATTCACGAATACACCCATGGATTGACCGACCGCTTGATTGGAGGCGGTATTGGCATTTTTGCGATCCAGACTATTGGGCTCGCGGAAGGGTGGTCGGACTTCTATTCACTGGCCCTGCTCAGCGAGCCAGGGGATGACCTGCATGGGACCTATCCGGTTGGCGGTTACACCACGTGGCAGTTCTCCGGGTTGACGGAGAATTATTACTTTGGCATCCGGCGTTATCCATATTCCACGGATCTCACGAAAAATCCGCTCACGTTTAAGGACATAGACCCTGCCCAGGCACTGCCCCATGAAGGCGTCCCCTTGACGCCCCGGATGCGTTTTGACCCTAAACGGGCTGGCGACGTCCATCGGCAAGGTGAGGTCTGGTGCTCGGCGCTCTGGGAAGTGCGGGCCGGCCTGATCACCAAATACGGCTTTGAACCGGGTAATCGCCTGACACTGCAATTGATTACCGACGCTCTGAAACTGACGCCGCCCAACCCCACATTTACGCAGGCGCGGGACGCCATCTTCCAGGCGGACCTGGTCAATAATGGCGGTGTCAACCATCCGGAATTATGGATCGCATTCGCCAAGCGCGGACTGGGCCTGGGAGCCGGCTCGCCGCCCAACTGGACCACTGCGGGAGTGGCCGAGTCGTTCCAAACGCCTGATGCCTTGGTGGTGCTGCCGATCAGTCCCGTTCTATTCAGCGGCGTGGCAGGCGGGCCCCTCTTGCCGGCCTGCCGGTTTTTGGTGTTGAGCAACGGTTCTGCAACGAACATCGACTGGGCTGTCAACGGCACTGCCGGCTGGTTGAATATCCGTCCGACAAATGGGACCCTGGCTGCCGGCGCGGCAACCCAAGTCGCGCTTTGCTTGAACGAGCTGACGTTTACCCTCCCGGTAGGAACGCATGGCGTTCCCATTAACTTCACCAATCGAGGCAGCGGATGGGTGGTGCGGCGGACGGCGCAACTGACCGTTTCCGGCACGGCGTCCATGCCCTTTGCGGACGATTTTGAGAGCGGACGTCTCGAATCCTACTGGAGGGTCAGCGGCACCGGCCCTTTCCAGACGCAAGTGACCACGAATCATGTTGCCCAGAGCGGGCTTCACCATGTCGTCATGCAGGCCGGATCGCAGGGTTATGCTTCGCGGAACGAATTGACGCTGACCTTGGATTTGGAAGGCTATACCAACGTCGTTTTACGTTTCTGGGCAAAAGGTTTGAACGGCGAACCGAACGGGCCGCCGGCGCTTCCCTTCACCGATGGCGCGGATTTCGACGGGGTAGCGGTCAGCGACGATGGGGTCCGCTGGTTTGAAGTGCGCGGTTTGCGCTCCCTCGAGAGCCACTACTCGGATGTGGTGGTTGATCTGGACGCGGCGGTCGCCCAACATGGGCTGCACTACAACCGCGCCTTTCGAATACGCTTTAACCAGTATGGCAGCGCCCCGGCCCCGGATGATGGCATTGCCCTCGATGATATTCTCGTCACTGGCGTCGCGCCCAGGCGCTTTGTTGTTATGTTGCCGCCGACTGTTGTGGAAGGGGACGGGCTGCTGCAAAACCACGGGGCGGTTCGCGTGCCTGTGCCGCAGGAACACGACCTGGCGGTCCAATTGCGATCAAGCGACCCCACTGCAGTCCTGGTTCCGCCGGTCGTGACCATTCGGGCCGGATTGTTGGGAGTATTGTTTGATCTGACGGTGGTGGATGACGCGTTGCTGGATGGGACCCAGAGCGCATTGATTACTGCTTCCGCCCCAAACTACATTGCCGGCGAAGGAGTGATTCAGATTCACGACAATGAGACAACTATCCTTTCCCTCAGCATTCCTGCGAGCACGCGTGAAGGAGAGGGCGTGCTCTCGCATCGGGGTTTGGTGGCCGTGGCGGACCCGCCCAGCGCGGATATTCTCGTGCGGCTGACCTCGAGCGCTCCGACCGAGCTGCACGTGCCGGCGAGTGTTTTGCTTCCGGCAGGCCAGACGCATGTGACGTTTGATCTGACGGTGGTGGACGACATCAGGATCGACGGCGCGCAAACTGTCACCGTAACCGCGGCGGTGGATAATTGGACCGGGGACAGCGACACGATCACGGTTGAGGACAATGAAGCGGGTTACCTGACCTTAAGAGTGCCTGAGTTCCTGGTGGAAGAGAACCGAACCTGGGTGGGCGCCGGCCGTCTGCACTTGCCGGGAGTGCTGCCGACGAACCTGGTGGCAACCCTTCGTTCGAGTGATCCTTCGCGTTTGAACGTTCCGAATTCCGTCTCGGTCGCCGCGGGGCAGACGAGCGTGCCGTTTACGCTGACACTTTCGGACAATTCCGAAGCCGACGGCACACACGATGTTATCCTGACGGCTTCCGCCGGAGGCTTTCTTTCGAGCCTGGCCACGGTCCGCTTGCATGACAGCGAACGGCCGCCTCTCGCCTACGATCCATTGCCGCCCGACCAGTCGATGAATCAAGCCGTGCATGTGGAATTATCCTGGCGGCTTGGTTTCGAGGAACCATTCGTGAACGGCGATTTTGAGACGGGGGATTTTGTCGGATGGTCCCAGGAGAGCACGGGCGGAGGCGAGTGGGTGATCGATGATGGATCGAGCAGCCGCCCGGGAAGCAAGGCGCCCTTTGCCGGTCGTTTCAGCGCCTGGTGCCGGCAGGATTCAGCCGGCAGAAACACTCTGATACAGGAATTGGCGCTGCCCATTCAGATTGACGGAGCCACGCTGAACTGGAGAGATCTGATTGAAAACGAAGCGCCGGATTTCTCGAGTAATCAGTTCTTTCGCGTGGAGATCCTGGGGGTTGATCATTCGCTGCTGGCGGTTGCGTTTGCCACCAAGCCGGGCAATCCAAATCGCTCCGGCTGGACGGAGCGGTCGTTTGATCTGACACCATGGCGCGGTCAGAAAGTGCGGATAGCGTTTGTGGAAGAGGATTCGTCCGGCTTCCTCAACGTGCACCTGGACAATGTGCGCGTGATGGTGCGGTCTCCCGGCACGCCGGCGTCGGAAGTTTACTTCGGAACCAACCCGGTGCCGGGAGTGTCTGAATTTTTGGGCGTCACGACGAATCTCTCCTGGAGGCTGCCGGAGCTGGAATCGGATCAAATCTATTACTGGCAAATCGTGACGCGGCGCGGCAGCGAGCGTTCGGGAGGTCCTATCTGGAGATTCCAGACGAGGTTGTTCGGCCCGATCGATCATTTTGAATGGGAGCCAATCGCCTCACCTAAACGCTTCGGCGAGCCATTCCTCGTCACCGTCACCGCCAAAGACGACAGCGGCCAGACCGTGCGCGACTTTTCCGCTCTTGCGGGATTACAGGCAACCAGGACGGTGCGACGCCAGCCTGTGCAAGTGCTCACCCTGGCGCCCTTTGGGGACCTGCGCTTTTACCGCGGCCCTTTAGGCGGCATTTCCGCCCATTTTACCAATTATGTGGAGTCGCTTTCGACAGTGACGGAGCCGAACACACTGCGCAACGCATTGACCGGAAAAGATGTGCTGCTCGTCGTGCCGCAGAATCTTGTCACACGGCAACAGTGGCGGCAGTTGGCTGCTTCCTTGAGGCCGGTATTGGAAGATTTTGTAAGTAATGGCGGTATTCTGATCGTCTGTGCCTATTCTGGTGAAGAGCACGTGCTTTTGCAGGAAAGCGGCCTGTTAACGCTTGCGAAGCTGAGCCAGGAAAAGGTCCAAGAACTAAGCAGGGCGATCGATCATCCCCTGACAACGGGCCTTCCCGAGAGCTTCGACGGATACTTCACTGCGAATTATGCCGCGGTGGATGGGATGCCGGTGATTCAGAATAAGCTGGGCGATGCCGTAGTGGCGGTTCGTCCAGTTGGTAACGGCCAGGTGGTGATGATTGGCACAGACTTCAGCACCAATCGAACGCAACTGGACCGCGTAATTGCCAACGCCGTGCAACTTGGGTCTGCCTCCGAAAGCGTGCCAGTGCCGTTTTTGCCAACCGTCTCGGGATATTTTCGCGACGGCCGCTGGCAGGGTCCCATTCTGCTGTTCGGGACGGGCCAGGATGTTGTTTTACACGCGGAGGACGGTGAAGGCCACCGCGGGTCCAGTAATCCATTCCAGGTTTACGCTTTGAACGATCTCGCACTCGAGATTGCCTCTCCGGCAGGACCCGTGATAGTGGATAGAGAGCTGAGCCAGACAGTTACCGTAAGTAACTCCGGTCCGGCCGAGGCGAACAGTGTGCTACTCAAGGGCGCCTTCGCGGCCGGAAGTGACGTGATATCCGTATCCGCCTCTCAAGGCCAATGCCTTTGGGCCGGGAACACGTTTCAATGCAGCTTGGGACTGCTGGCGGGGAACGGAGTCGCGACCGTCATTGTCACGATCCTGCCGCGCGAGACGGGCATTCAAACGAATAGTTTGCAGGTCACGGGGTCAGCGGAAGAGGCGCATACGGAAAACAACGCCGCATCAAGCCGCATTACCGTGGTGCCGCCCTCAATTTCCATCAGCAGCACTGCGGTTACCGAGGGCGCGACGGCCGTTCTGGCGTTGAACCTGGCCTCGGCCCGGAGCCGGACGGTTTCTGTGGATTACTTCGCCACAAACGGCACTGCAATCGCCGGCATCGACTTCGTGCCCGTTTCCGGAACGCTCGTTTTTCAACCCGGCGAGACCGCCAAGACAATTTCAATTCCAACGATCGACGATGCATTGAACGAGCCGTCGGAGGGTTTCGTAATCAACCTCAGAAATCCGATCAATGCCATCCTCGAAAAAATCCAGACAACCGTGGCGTTGTTCGACAACGATCCTGCGCCCTCGCTTTCCATATCGGACGCAAGTGTGGTCGAAGGCCATCGGGGAACCGCAGCCGAAGCCCGTTTTCGCGTAACACTTTCTTGGCCGAGCGGACAGGGCATCTCAGTGCGCTACAGCACAGGCGGCGGAACCGCTTCGGCGGGACAGGACTATCCGGCTGTCTCCGGCACGCTCCATCTCCCAGGCGGCGCGATGGAGGGTGAAATCGTGGTGCCTGTGCACGGGGATGATCTGGCGGAGGAGGACGAAACCTTTTTTGTGAACCTGACGCAACCGGTCAACGCCACTTTAAGCCGGTCTCAAGGCAGCGGATTGATTTTGGACGACGATGCCCGGCGGCTCGATCACTTCACGATAGACCCTGTTCCCTCTCCCCAGGAATTGGGCCAGCCGTTTACCGTTCGCGTTTCCGCCCGAGATGGGTTTGGGCAGGTGGTTGGCGACTTTGATGGGACAGTGGCGATGGACGTTTACCGTGATCGCGAGGAAGTGAGCGTTGGCTCGGGTGGAACCACCTGGGAATACCCGATGGGCGCCTACTACCACGATAGCCGGCTCCAAACGCTCTATCTCTCGGAAGAAATCGGGCGCGCCGGACGTATCACCGACGTCGCGCTTTATGTAACGTCTCCCCCGGGCCAGCCTCTGCGCCGTTGGACGATTCGGATGAAGCACGCGCCTCAGGACCGGTTCGAAGCCGCGCGCTGGGAAACAGACGGATGGACCAGCGTCTATCAAAACGATGAACCAGTCCAAGGGAGCGGCTGGAAGGTTTTCCACCTGCAGCGGCCGTTCGACTTCAATGGTGTCGAGAACCTCCTGGTCGATTTTAGCTTTAACAACGACTTTTACAGTTCTGACGGCTTATGCCGTTTCTCGGACACCAAGGACTTGCGCTCCGTGTCTTACCGCACCGATAGCGCCTTTGGCGACCCGCTCGATTGGAACTCGGACAACGCGCCCTCGCCCATTCTCAGCAGCCGGGTTCCCAATGTCCGGTTTTCTCTTGAAACACCGATTTCGGTGGCGCCCGTTCAGACCACTCCCTTCTCTTCAGGAACCTGGGAGGGCTCGATCGCCGTTTTCGAAGTCGTCGAGAATATTCGACTGCGGGCTGACGATGGAAGCGGGCATTTCGGCGAGACAGAACCTTTCTCCGTGCTGGCGGCGAACGACGTTTTTCTTCAACTGGCTGAGCCTCCCTCTTCGGCAAACATGGGCGAGCGGGTCGAGTTTTCGATGGTGATTGGCAATACCGGTCCGGCCACCGCCACGGGAGTCGTGGTAACGAATGCCATCGCCAGCCAGCTTCGACTCGATTCGGCCAGCACGCCACGCGGCCCTTGTGCAGTGCAGGGGCAAATGGTGACCTGCCAGATCGGGACGCTCGCCGCGGACGAACAAGTGGCGATCACAATTGCCACAACCGCCATTGCAAGCGGGCCCGGGACAAATTTCTTCAATCTGGGCCGCAACGGGACGGATGCTTACAGCAACAACAATCAGGCGGCAGCCGCGCTCACGATCGTACCAGCGAGCCTGTTCATCGACAATGTTTCCGTCATCGAAGGCAACAGCGGCACCACCAACGCTTTCTTCACCGTGCGTCTCTCCACAGCCGTGAACGAAATCGTCTCCGTGAATTACGACACTGTCACAACCAGCGGCACGGCCACTGCCGGCACAGATTACCTGCCTGGAACAGGCACGTTGTATTTCACGCCCGGAGTTACGACCCAACAATTGGTCGTGGTCGTCAAAGGCGATGCCATCAATGAAGGAGCCGAGACATTTCTTGTTCGGTTGAGCGACGCTAAAAATGCTGTCATTGGGCGGGGGCAGGCGACCGGCACTATTCTGAACGACGACCCCTTGCCGGCCTTGAGAATCGGAGACATGAGCGTGATTGAGGGAGACGCGGGAATCACCGTGGCCCAGTTTGATGTAACGCTCTCAGCCTTGAGCGAGCAACTGGTTTTCTTCAGTTACACGACCAGCAACGGCACGGCCCTGGGCGGCGACGACTTTCAAATCAGGTCCAGTTTCTCGGCCATTCCGGCCGGCCTGACCAACGGTACAGTCACCGTCAATGTGCTCGGCGACATTACGGTTGAGCCGGATGAAACGTTCTTTGTTTCGTTGTCTGCGCCGGTCAATGCCACCATCGAGCGGGCCACCGGCAGGGCAACCATTCTGAACGACGACGGCCTCCCCGGCTCCCTGCATCACTTTGAATGGAGTGCTGTTCCGTCTCCGCAGCCGTTGAACCAGCCTTTCACAGTCCGTCTTACCGCAAAGGACTTTTTCGGGCAGACAATCAATACTTTCTCCGGCCCTGTAACCGTCGAAGGCCGCGTCGGCGGTCCGAATGTGGCTATCGGGGGCAGCACCGCTTCGTGGAAGTACCCTTTAGCCAGCGGTTATCACGACGCGCGCACGCAGGTCATTTACCTGACGAATGAAATCGGCGGCGCTCGCCGCATTCTTGGTTTGGCCCTGGATATTGCCTTGCCGCCTGGACAGGTGCTGCACGGGTGGACAATTCGGATGAAGCACACCCCGCTCTCGCGATATTCAGCCGCGGCCTGGGAAGGAAGCGGTTGGACCACGGTTTATCGCGGCGATGAAATCATCACTGCAAACGGTTGGACAACGTTTCTTTTCCAGACGCCGTTCGACTACAACGGCACCGCCAATTTGATGGTTGATTTCAGCTTCAATAATTTTCTATTCACCAGCGACGGCGTCTGCCGCTCCACATCCACTTCCCAATCCCGTGCCCTGACGCAACAAAGTGATAGCCAGCATGGAGACCCGCTCGCCTGGTCCGGTTCTTCCGCGCCGTTTCCCCTGCTGAGTTTCTCCATCCCGAACGTCCGCTTGATCTCGGGTTTTCCAGCGCCTGTTTCGCCGATGCTCCTGGGCAACTTCACCGGCGGCGTTTGGGCTGGTTCGATGTCAGTCCTCGAGCCGGTAACGAATGTCGTCTTATTCGCCCTGGCTGAAACCGGCCATTCCGGAACCAGCAACCCATTCACGGTGCAACTCAGCAACGACAGCGATGGAGACGGTCTGCCGGACGATTGGGAACTGACTCACTTCGGCACCACCGATTTTGGCCCGCTGGACGATCCCGATGAAGATGGGATGACCAACCTGGAGGAATATCTCGCGGGAACCGATCCGAGGGATTCACGCAGCGCCATAATCATAACCGCGGTCGCGCTTGACGGCCACGATGTTGTCATCACTTTCGCGACGGTCCCTGGGAAACAATACCTCGTCGAATGGAATTCCACGCCGGGACAAGGACAATGGAGTGCGCTGGGGATTGAGCACCTGGGCACCGGCGGGCTCATCGAAGTGAAAGATTCCGGCGGCGCGCAGGCTGAAAGCCGCTTCTACCGCGTTCGGGTGCGTTAACTTTTTCCAGGCTGGTCCAGGCGCGGCCAACTATTCCCGTTCTGGCTCGCCCGCATCCAGGTCGATCAGGATGTCCCGCGGTTCGGCGCCTTTGCTGGGACCCACGATGCCGCGGTTCTCCAGTTCATCCATGATTCGCGCGGCGCGCGTATAACCAAGGCGCAAGCGCCGCTGCAGCAACGAAACGCTTGCCTTCTGTTCGCTGCGAATCACTTCGATGCACTGCTGAATCAAGTTCTCGTCCTCGTCGATCCCATTTCCATTTTCAAGGCTGCTGGCGGGTTTGGAGAGTTGCTGATGGATTTCGACCTCGTAGCTCGGCTTGCCCTGTTGAGCGATGAATTGGACAATATTCTCGATTTCCTGGTCCGTGATCAGCGCGCCTTGCGCCCGGATCAGCCTGGCCGAGCCAGGGGGCAGATAAAGCATGTCTCCCTTGCCCAGCAACTTGTCCGCGCCCATAGCGTCGAGAATCGTCCTCGAATCCACCTTGGCAGCCACCTGAAACGCGATCCGCGCCGGGATGTTGGCTTTAATCACACCGGTGATGACATCCACGCTCGGCCGCTGCGTTGCCACGATACAGTGAATGCCGGCGGCGCGCGCCATTTGCGTAATCCGCGCAATGGCCATTTCCACGTCCGCCGGCGCCACCAACATCAGATCAGCCAACTCGTCAATGATGACAACGATATAGCTGAGCCTTTCCGGAATGACGATGTCGTCTTCGCGCGGCACGACGATTTCCTCATCCAACTCGACAGCGAACCCTTCGGAGTTGGCCTCGACCATT
>CAZCUL010000118.1:0-4461 GCA_964501475.1 uncultured Verrucomicrobiota bacterium
ACATTCAGGATTGAAGTATGGATGAATCGCGATATGCGCTCTCCAATAGGCGGCTGCCTGGGCCGGTGTTTCGCACTGTTGCATCGTGTCGGGTGTGGGACATTCCCGAAGTGAAACGATTTTCCATTCCTGCGGTTGAGCCGGGAATTTGATCGGCTTGACGATGCTGTTCGTGGGTTGCGGAGCGATTGCGGGGCATCCAGTGGCGATGAGGTTTTCCGTTGTGTTCATGTTTTGCGTTTCGTTCTGAAGGAGCGGGACTGCTCTCTTCACCTCCGCCCCTGGGAGAGCAGCCCCGCTCCAAACGAAACGCCCCCCGCATGTGTTCGCGCCGCCGGGCAGCGGAGCATCAGCAACTGAGTGACGGCAGGCGCAAACTCCCATCCTCCTTTCGCCTGCCGGCACGATGTTGCGCGGAGCAACCAGAGGCGCGGGCACACGCGGGTGAACCCGACGGAAAAACTCATCGGCGGATGCTTGGCGAGTGCCGCCCCGCCGATTGCAGTGAACTGTTTTCGCCGAAAGACTTGATGAATTGGGCCGTTTTCGTGTAATAAATACAGGGCGGGTTTTCTTACAGGAATAAACTGCCTTTTACCCTGCAAACTACTGATAAACGCATTGTTAGTAGAATATACGGCAGCGGCAGGGGTGCGGTGTTCACCCCAACCCAGTTTCTCGATTTGGGAAGCCTCCGTGTCGTGGACGTGGTTTTGCATCGTTTGGCCAAGGCCCGAACGATCCGACGGGCTGACTCGTGGGCTGTACGATTATCCGAAACAGCATCCGACCTACGGTGTGATGTTCCCAAGCCCGGAGGCCGTGGCGAAGGCGTTGGCAGGAAAAGACGCGACCCGATTTCAACCATCCGGAGCTTACGCCTTTTCCCACTCGTCTTCGCTTGGGCATGTTGGTAAATACCGATGTGGCAGCAACCAAATGGGTCCACTTTATGCCAGATCTCCTGGACGGTGAAACCACAGAAATGCAGGGCTTTGGCGCGAAGCCCTATGTGCTGAAAAATACCGGTGGCGTTTACTCGTGCAGTTGCCCGGCCTGGCGCAATCAGTCCATCGCCATCGAGAAGCGCACCTGCAAGCATCTGCGCAAGCTGCGGGGGATGCCGCCGAGGAAGCTCGAACCGGTGGCGCGCTGCCCCAACGCCGGGTCCGGGCGAAAGCCGGCGGAGATGGCGAGAACAAGGAAGATGCCGGCCCGCCGCTGCTCCTGGCCGAAAGTTGGGACAACGCGGAAAGCGCGGTGACTTCGGTGAGGGGCTTGTTGCATGAAATCCATTGAGGCACTCCATCGATCAAGTCTGTTCGTTTGCCGGTTCTGCAGCAGACGCAGGGACGCGGGCATAGTCGCCAATGATTTGCGGCCAATGTGACGGGATACGTTCAAGCAAACCAATCCCATACAGCGTTTCCAACCGCAGTTCGGGGCGATGGATGTAGCCGATGTGGCAGCCGCAGGTCGCGGCCGGACAGGTTCGCGGCTTTAAGCAATCGGCGAAATGCGCCTCGTAGATGTTGCCAATGACCTCGTCCACAAAGTGGCAGCGCCGAACGTCGCCGTTGCCATCCACAGTGAATGTGGTTTCACCGGCGGCGCAAGGTTTGCCGGCGCTGGCGTAGCGGCGGAGGTTCCAGTGAAAATATGGATCGATCGTGTGCAGACGTTCGATTTCGTCCGGGTGGTAGTAGCTGGCATCTCGCTTTAACGCGTTGATCCAAAGGTAAACCTCCGGACGGAGCACCTGGCGCAGTTCTTCAATCACCTCAATATTTTCACGAAGACCGACCACGCCGACGCTGTAACGGATTCCGACTGCGTCCAGTTCCCGGCAGCGCGCGGCAAACCGGGCGAGAGTGGTTTGCGACGGGTGGAAAGTGGCCCAAAGCGCAAGGGTCTTGCGATTCGCGGCATCAAAATCGTCGAGCGGAGCGCTCAGGTTGGTCTGGATGGAGATGCGATAAACCTGGGCCAAATGCGAAAGCCGACACATCGTTCGCCGGTAGTAGTGATGGACCAGCCCTTCGCCCCACGGGGTAATGAGAATCCCGATACGCTCCCGTCGCGTCCCCACCCAGGCCGCAAATCTTTCCAGCTCCACCTGGTCCTTCAACAGTTCCGAACGGGTGTTGAACGTTTTTGCAAATGGACAGTAACTGCACTCGTAGTTGCAGCTTGAAAGCGACCCGCGGTAAAGAATGTTCCAGATGCTCATGCGAGTTCGTAGGCGCTCATGCGCACAGTCATGGCGTCTGAGTAGAGCCAGGGGCCGATGGTGTCCGACCAGGTCAGACCCTCATCATTCAGGCGGAGGCAACCGTTGCTCTCGACGGCCAGCCCAAGTTCGGCGAGTTCCTCCAATTGAGGAAAATCGTCGGTCATTGAGCTGCCAAAGCGACGCTGGTAACCAGATGGCGAAACCCCGTCGGCTCGCAGCAGGGACTTGATAACGTACCGCAATCCTTGTTCGCGCTCATCCAATGTCACTCCGTAGTCGGCTGCGGCGAAGCTGGCCTCCGTCCTGGCATTGAAGTCTTCGATGATTTTTTTGACTCCCGACTGGCCGACTGCGTACTCCGTGCTGTAATGCAGCGATCGGGTGTAGGAGCGGGCCCCCGGGCCAAGACCAACCATTCCATCGTCCTGGCAACAGTAATCGCTCTGTCGAATCACGTTCGATCGGCGAAACAACCTCATGGAGATTTGACTGTAACCGGCGGCCAGGAGGAAATCGCGCGCCTGGCGATAGAGATCGCGCCGAAGCGTGCCCGGATGTCTGCCGCTACGGTCCAGGTTGGTGAGCCTCCTGATGTACAGCGGATAGAGGTAGAGTTCTTCCGGCTGCCATTCGAGCGCCCGGTCCAAGCTGCGTTGCCAGCGCCTGGCGTCCTGCCCCTCGTTGCCGTAAATCAGATCGATATTGAAGACGGGAAATCCGCCCGCCTTGATGGAGTGGCAGGCGCGTTCCAATTCTCCGGCGAGTTGCGGGCGCTTCAACGAAACCAGATCTTCATGCACGAAACTTTGCACACCAAGACTGATCCGATCCACCCCGGAGCGTTTCAGCAGATCGAGCTTTTCGCTGGTGACCGTGCCGGGGGACATCTCGAAGGAGACGGGAATGCGATGCCACTGAACCGGCCAGGTGCGGCTCAGTTGGTTGAAAAGTTGTTCAAGCTCCAGCGAGGAGAGAAAACTCGGGGTGCCGCCACCAAAAGCCGCCTGGGAAATGTTTTGCGGTCCAATCGCACTTGATACGGCACTGGACTGCCGGTGAATCGCCGCGAGTGTCTGATCTACCACACTGGCTCCCGGCTGGACTGTGGTAAACAAATTGCAGAAGCCACAGCGCATTTCGCAGAAAGGCAGATGCGCATACAGAAAGAGATTCCGTCGATCTTCGCCTTGCCACGCCGCGGCGAGTGGCGCCGGCGGATCCAGCGGGCGGTACGCTGTCTTGTGGGGATACGCGTAGGCATAGCCATCGTAGCCCCCTTCCGCCATGCGCCTGGCGAGAGAATGTTTCATAGCATGAAATCGGCGTAGGGCACGGTCCACACCACCTCGTGGCCCAGGCGATGGCCAAAATAACCATCCTCGCCGTAGGCGTGGCCGTGATCGGAACAGAGGATTGCGAATGTTGGAGCGCGTTGCTTCAACCGTTGGAAGAGCGGCATCAACGCCTGGTCCACTGCCACCAATGCCGCAGTATGCGTGGCCAGGGTGTCTGGTCCTTCCGTGGCGCTGTAAAACCAGTTTGGTTGGTGGATTGCCGAGACGTTGATGAAAAGGAATACCCGCTGTTGCCCGGTGTTCTCCACCGAGCGGATCGCTTGCTCGATCTGATTCGCGGCGGAGTTCCGGCACGTCACGCCAAGATCCGGACGCCAATGCGCTTCCGCAAAGAGGCCCGGCAGCACGCGGGCAAGTTCGTTTTGCTGGTTGAAGAATCCCGTGCCGCCAATGCAAATCGTGTGGTAACCGCGCACCCCCAAGGCCTGCGGCAGCGTAGCCTCATTGAAGGCGAAAGTAGATTCCACGGTGCTCAGACTGCCGGCGAATTCAGCCGCGAACAATCGGGAGTGCGGTCCCGATCCCATGGGCGTCGGCAGAAAGCCAGTGAAGAATGCGTGGTGGGCGGCATAGGTGAAACTTCCCGGCGTATGCCGTTTCTCCCAACCGTTCCCGCCAAGATAAGGCCCCAGCGTATTAAGCCGTCCCTCCCGCCACGCCAGTTGCGCGGCGTCGAAACGCAAAGTGTCCAGCGTGATGAACAGGATGTCGGCGTTGCCGATCAAGTGCTTCATCGCGCCAGCTCCTCTTGGATCAACTTGTTCAACCGTTCACCGTTCAGCACGGCGTTCACCAGTCGGGCTCGCATCCCCGCTGCCCTCGCCCCCTCCTGGTCGTCCTGCTCGTGATCTCCGACAAACAGGCAGTTCTCCG
>CAZCUL010000119.1:0-12738 GCA_964501475.1 uncultured Verrucomicrobiota bacterium
CTGGATGGAATGGCTGGAAGCAGCGAAGACCAATCGGGCGGCGGCGCTGATCGTTCAGCGCTACCACGAGCGGCCGCGGGAAGAACTCTACTATCTGCTTGACGATCCGCACGAGGAGCGCAACCTCGCCGGCCTTGCGAGGCAGGCGGAGCGGTTGGCATCGTTTCGCCTTCAAGTGTCGGATTGGATGAAGGAAGAGGGCGACCATGGGAAAATCGGGGTTGCCCCAAGGCTGCTTAACGATCCGGCTTCAACCACCCCTCCGGTTTTCGAACCGTGAGGCGGCTTCTCCGGCTACTTCCACCGTTGCGTATTCACCTTGCGCTGGTGGAAGGAGGAAAAGTAAATTCCGCGATGAACCGTTGCACGGTTGAGGCTGATGAAACCGCATGAAACGATTTCTCCGGGTTATCGCGCGCATTCTTTACCGATTTCGGGCCTTTAATACGGAAGTGCTGGATACGCCCGGCCCGGTCCTGCTCGTTCCCAATCATGTTTCCTGGCTGGACTGGTTGTTTGTGGGGACATTGCTGGACGACGATTGGAAGTTCGTGGTCTCGCGCGTATCGGCGGAAACGAGCTGGCTGCACCGCAAAATCATGCTCAACCGCCGCACCTTCCCCATCGACACCAACTCTCCCTACTCGGTCAAACGTATGGCCGAGCATTTGGAGAAGAAGGGCCGCCTGGTATTGTTTGCCGAAGGGCGCCTCTCCCGGACCGGAACTTTGATGAAGCTCTTCGAGGGAACCGGCTTTCTCCTCTACAAAACCGGCGCGAAGGTCATTACCTGTTACCTGCGCGAAGCTCATCGGCTTCCCCTTTCACCGAATCGAAACCAAAAAAAATGGTTCCCGCGCGTCACGGCTCACTTCAGCAATATCCTTACGCCGCCTCACCTGCAGGACGTCTCGACGGCCCATGCGCGGGAAATGCTGACAATGTGGCTGCGCGACAGAATGGTTCGCCAGCAGTTCGACGTGGACCTGGCCGGCACCCGGGCCAACGTGCTGGACGCCATTGCCGAAACCGGGCGGCGCTTTCCGCGCAAAACGGTGTTGGAAGACCTCACCCGCCAAAAGCTGACCTACCGGAAACTTCTGATCAGCGTCGATTTGCTGGCCCGGCAGTGGAAGCGGCGATTCGCCGCTGAGGAGGCTCGAATAGGTGTCCTCCTTCCCAACGCGAATGCCACACCCATCACCATCCTCAGCTTGTGGGCAGCCGGTAAGGTGCCGGCCATTTTGAATTACTCCCTCGGCACATTCTCGATGGTGAAATGCGCGCAGCTCGCCGGGCTGAAAAGGATCATCACCTCGAGGGTTTTTGTCGAGCGGTTCGAACTGGACGTCCGGCCATTCCAAAAGGCGGGGCTGGAATTGATTTACCTGGATGACATCAAGCAAACCATCTCGCCGCTGGAAAAAATCGCCGCCCTTTCGCGGCAATGGTTTCACTTGCCCCGCCCATGGCTGCCCCAACTCTCAGGGGACAGCTCCGCTGTCATTCTGTTCACGAGCGGCTCGGAAGGAACACCCAAAGGGGTGGACCTCAGCCACCGGAACCTGCTGGCGAACATCCGGCAAATGCTTGCGGTCATCGACATCGTGGATACCGACCGCTTCTTCAACGCGCTGCCGTTGTTTCACAGCTTTGGACTCACGGTTGGAATGCTCTTGCCGCTTTTGCGCGGCACTTACACATTGCTCTATCCATCGCCGCTGCATTACCGTGTCGTCCCCACCGCCGTTTACAATCTGGATTGCACGGTCATGTTCGGCACGAACACCTTCTTGAACGGCTACGCCCGCAAGGCCCATGCTTATGATTTTCGAGGATTGCGCTATCTCTTTGCCGGCGCAGAAAAGGTCCAGGAATCGACCGCCCACACCTGGATGCGGCGCTTTGGGGTGCGCGTTCTGGAAGGCTATGGAGCGACCGAATGCAGCCCTTGCGTGAGCGCCAATACGCCAATGGAACCGAGGCCAGGTTCAGCCGGCCGCCTCTTGCCCGCCGTCGAATGGAAATGCGAGCCTATCGAAGGACTCGAGGAGGGCGGCCGCCTCTTCGTCCGTGGCCCCAATATCATGCGCGGCTACCTCAACCGCGAAGCCAACGAAGAGTTTGCGTCGCTTTGCGGATGGTATGACACCGGCGACATCGCCACGGTGGACCCCGAGGGGTATCTTCACATTCGGGGTCGTTTGAAGCGCTTCGCCAAGATCAGCGGAGAGATGGTCAGCCTCACCGCGGTGGAGGAGGCCCTGGCCGGCGCGTTTCCGCAATACGGCCTCCGCTTTCAAATCGCGGTGCTGAACAAACCAGATCCCGACAAAGGAGAGGCCCTGATCGCGGTCAGCAACGAACCGAAGCTGAAGCTCGATGAAGTTCGTTCTGTTCTTCGTGAAAAGGGCTTCAGCAATCTTTATGTCCCCCGCGAACTGAAGACAGTCCGCGAAATCCCAAAACTCGGCACCGGAAAGGTGCACCATCGCGAGTTGGCAAAAATGATCGAGGAGGAACATTAGTCTCAAAGCGAGAAACTGTCGTCCCATTTGTAAGCGGATTGGCTTGAGACTTTCAGTCTGGGACGGCAGAGTGGCGCCCGATGAATCCCTTTCGTTCACATGGCCGGCTTGGTTTCGCGTGCCTGGTTCTGTCCGCGTTTGCAGCGCTGGCAGGGCCAAAACCCGAGTATGGAAGGATTGAACTGATCCGCGACACCTGGGGAATCCCACACGTGTTCTCGGATACGGATGCCGGATCGATGTATGGCCTCGGCTATGCCACCGCCGATCAGCATGGGTTCCAGATGACCTTCAATCTCCGCATCATTCAGGGCCGTCTGGCCGAGGTGATCGGCGAACGGCGGCGAGGCAATCGCAACGAAACCTCCGTCGATCACGACCGGAAGATGCGCACGATTGGCTGGGCACATGCGGCTGCCCGCGCGGCCGCAAGGCTCGACCCGGCAACGCGCGACTTGCTCGAAGCGTATTGCGAAGGGGTGAACCACAGTTTCGCGGCGCAAGAGGCGGCCGGGAAGTTGCATCCGCTCTTCAAGGAATTGGGTGCCGTTCCCGAGCCCTGGACACCGGCAGACTGTCTCCTGAGCTGGTGGCATCTTGCGCAGTTCTTCGCCACGGATGGCACGCGCGATCTGATGTCCTGGCGGAATCGAAGAAATCCCCCGCCAGGCCGCCCCCAGCCCCCCGGTTCAAGACCGGCGTGGCAGGACGATGCCGCCGCGGTCGTGCAGCGCGGGGATATTACCGACGACTGGCTCGATCAGGTGAAGGAATTCTGCTCGCAGCATGGCTTCGACGAGGCCGGCGCGGGCGAGGATGCTCCGAAGTTCAGTCACGCGTGGGTGGTGGGCGGAAAGAAAACGAGCAGCGGCGCGGCGGTGCTGGTGAGCGATCCGCAGACGCCCGTTCGCAATCCGTCGCTCTGGATCGAATTTCATATCAAGGGCAAGACCTTCGATGTTCGCGGCATCGGCGTGCCCGGAAGCCCTGGATTGCTGATCGGTTTCAATCGCCGCGTGGCGTGGGGATTGACCGCTTTGGGCGCCGATCAGGCCGATCTGTTCCGCCTGGATACCGACCCGGATCGTTCGAATGAATATCGTTGGAATAACCAGTGGCGAAAGATGAAAGTCCGTAAGGAACTGATCAAGGTCAAAGGCGGCTCTAATGTGGAACTCGACGTGCGCGAAACCCACCTGGGACCGGTGATGTCTGCGTTTTGTTTCCGCCAGGCCGGCGATCCGGAAGTGACGCTGAAGCGAATTCCGATTTGCGAGCCGGAGCGCGACACCATTCAGGGCGTCCTTTCGATGATGCGCGCGAACAATGCGGCGGAATTTGCCAGGGCGCTCGACGGCTGGCGTTTTCCTACCGCCAATTGCGTTTATGGCGATGCGGACGGCCGTATCGGTTACTCGGTTGTGGGAGCAATTCCTGTGCGTTCCAGGTCGGCGCCGGACCCGAACGGGGGAGAGGCTTTGCCTGGCGGGGGAGACGAGGATGATTGGCAGGGTTTTGTGCCGCAAACCCTGTTGCCGCAGGTGGCGGATCCGAAGGACGGCTTGCTCCTGAGCGCCAATCATCGTCCCATCGCTTCCTTCTACCGGATTCCCCTGGGCATTGCCACCGGCTCGATGGGGGATACAATTCGCTCGTGGCGGCTGCGCGAGAGGCTTCACGAAAAGAAAACATTCACCCCGCGCGACGTGCTCGACGTCCATTATGACACCGTCAACCCGGCGCGGCGTGAAATCGTCCGGCTGGGATTGCATTTGCGCAAGACGAAGCAAGGTGATCTGTCCGCCGACGCGCTCAAGGCGCTCGATGTTCTGGAGAAATGGTTCCAGTCCGGCGCGAGCAGCGATCTAAAGACAGAGGGTGCGGACCTGGCGACGCGGATCAGCACTTTCTTCCGATTTGTCACCACGCCGTTGGCCATGAAACATGGCGGCGGCGAATCGGGTTTGGCGCGGTTCCTGAAAGAGGCTTCCGCGCGAATGACGGCGAATGCGGAGGCGGGATTCGATCAAGACGAAAGCCGGTTTATTGACACGGTGCTGGCGAATGCCTGGCGCGCGCAACCGGGCGAAACAAACGGCAGGAGCCGCGGTGCGGCTCAACAAAACCAATTGGGATGGTTCGACAGCCTGGACGGTTTCGGTTCGCTGGACCGATCGCAAGACCTCGCGCCGCCCGGCATCACCTGCCTCGACGGTCAGACCATCAAGTCGCAGGCGGGGCAATCGTACACACAATGGGTTCCGCTGAACGACGTGGATTCGGCCATGACGATTTGCCCGATCGGACACAGTGACCGGCCGGACAGCCCCTGGCGCACCAGCACCATGGGGCTCTGGGGCGACGGACGGCTGCATGCGGCGCCACTGAGCCGCAAGGCGGTTGAGAAGATTGCCAAAGAGCGGGTGACGCTGAGCCGATGAGAGCAGCCGCTGATGCGATGGATGCCTATTCCGCCTTCTGCGCCGCGGTGTGCAATTCCCCGAACAGGCCGAGGACGACCTCTGTGATCTTTGGAGCGGCTTCAACTTCCAGGTAACTCGAGCGCGCCCGCCAGGTTTCGTAGCCGCCCCATCGATGATGCTTCACGGTGGGAAGGTAACCGTTATAGCCATTCGCCAGCGACATCGTGAAGGTGGGCTCGAACGGGCTTTTCGCTTTGATCTCCAGTCCGATCTCGACAAAAACCTCGCAGGGAATCGCAGCAATGCCGATGTCGCCCACCTGAAGGGCCTGCAGAATCAAGTCCACTCGGGGCGGATAGTCGGCAAGCAAAACTGTTTCGCGCGCATAAATCTCCTCCAGCGTCCGCATCTCCCGGCCGGGTGCGGCGGCCATCATTTCCCGCGCGCGCTCGATCTCGCCGGGTTCCGGCCGGCGTACACCCAGCGAGATTTCCTCCTGCCGCGCATCCAATCGAATCGAATCCTGGAAGGTCATCTGCCGGCAAACGCTGGCGGTTTCCTGTGCCACCGCCTCGGCCACCGTTCGCATTCGCTCGTAGGGGGGATAGTTGGGCTGACCGCCGCGAAAATTGATGTTGTTAATGTCGCCGCTGGTGCCGTTGGATAGCATTGCCACAAACGGGGGGTCTTGCCGGTCCGCGCCCAGCAATTCCTGAATGCGGTCCGCGAACACGCCGAAATAATCCGCCGAAACCGTTTTACCTCCCACGCCGCCGCAGTAGTGCAACGAATAATTCGCCAGCAACGCCAGGGGCCGCCCGTCGGCACGCTGAACGAAGACGATTGAAATGTCCGGGTCGGTTGGCCCGGCAGGTTCAACCAGGTTGGGATCGCCTGCGCGCGGGTTCATTTTCACGGCGTCGTTCGTGCCGCCGAAGGGATCGGGAGGAATTGTTCCGGGCTTCATCTTCCAACGTCGATTGAAGACCTGGTCTGCGACTCCGCCCACCCCCCAACCGATCCTGGCCGGAGCGAGATTGTTTACAGCCCGGCGCATCCCGTCCGCGATTCGCATCGCCAGAAAGCGTTCGTATTCGGGATCGGGTTCGCTTTGAAAGACGCCGGTGGCCGCCGGCGCGGAATGAGTGTGCGTCGCAGACAAGAGAATATGAGTCTTGGCAATGCCCGTATGTTGTTCGATGAGCCCTTTGGCTTCGTCGAAGATGTGGCGTGGCACCATGCAACTATCGACCACAGCGATGGCCAAGCGGGTTTGGCCGTTGTCCAGCACCAGACAACGCGCGTGAAGTTCGTCGTGGATGTGTTCAACTTTTTGGTCTCGCATGTTGCCGTTGATCGAAAGTCCCATCCACGGGGTGATGTTGCTGGCGGCGGCACCGGCGCGGAGTGTTTTGGGGGCTGCTTCCATCTGCGCGGCAAAAACGACCCATGCCAGCCCGGTGAGCAGCAAGCATCCGAGGGAACGGTGAGAAATCTTCATTGCCGACTTATACCAACGGTCGCGCTTGTTGCCAACCGATCTGAGGGGAGTGAAGGGAGTGACAGGGAGTGTGGGGGCTGAAACTTTGGCCGCCCAGCGTGGACAAACGATGATGCGACCGCATTGAATAATGTCGTGAGGTCGGGACCGACCTCGATGTCTAAAAGGCAGCGGCCGGGCAAGGCTGTGCCCGCTCCTTAAGCGACAGGTTTGACCTTTAACAGATAGGTAGAGCTTGTCCCAAAATCGTCGGTTTCGAAACTTTGTCGGAAACTTCGTCGGCGAACTTTGTCGAAATACCCCGCCAATCGACAAGGTTTCCGACAAGGTTTCCGACAAAGGAGGGAAGGAGCTCTGTTCTGGGACAGACCTCGGGACAGACCCTAGGCCTAGGTAAGCCCGTGGGCTCAGCGGAGACAAAAAACCAGGTTGCAGGCGTAAGCGACCTCCAGCACAATCCCGCGCGTGCTTGCCAAGGTTTGTTCCGCCGCAGTCAACGGTATCGAGGCCTATCCGGTCGAGGTGGAGGTCAACGCCGGGTGGGGGGATACCGTCATCGTAATTGTGGGACTGCCGGACACTGCGGTGAAGGAGTCGCGCGATCGCGTGAGCACGGCATTGAGCAACTCCGGCTTTCGCGTTCCCATGGGGCGCACCACCATCAATCTGGCGCCGGCCGACGTAAAAAAAGAAGGGCCGAGCTTCGATCTGCCCATCGCCATCGGGACGCTGGCGGCCAGCGAGCAATTGGAGACCAGTCAGCTCGAATCGTTTGTGATCGTGGGCGAGTTGGCTTTGACGGGAGCGGTGCGCGCGGTCAAAGGGGTTCTTCCCATTGCCTTGAGCGCCCGGGCCGAAGGCAAACGCGGAGTGCTGGTTCCAGCAGACAACGCCGCCGAGGCTGCCGTGGTCAGCGGCCTGGAGGTCATCCCCATTGGCAACCTGCGGGAGGCGGCGGCGTTTCTCGAAGGCGAAGCGGCCATCGCTCCTCAAACGGTGGATGTCAGCCGGATTTTCGAAGAGGGGCCCGACGAGGACTTGGATTTTGCGGAGGTGAAAGGACAGGAATCGGTCAAACGGGCGCTCGAAATTGCCGCTGCCGGGGGTCACAATGTTCTTTTGATCGGCCCGCCCGGCACGGGGAAATCGATGCTGGCGAAGCGGCTCCGGACCATTCTTCCGCCGCTGATGCTGGAAGAAGCCCTGGAAACAACGAAGGTTCACAGCATCATGGGGCTTCTGGGGGCGGGGCAGGCGCTCGTTACCCGGCGGCCTTTTCGGGCGCCGCATCACACCGTGAGCGACGCCGGACTTTTGGGAGGCAATGTCAATCCGACGCCGGGCGAAATCTCTTTGGCACATCATGGCGTTCTGTTCCTGGACGAATTGCCCGAGTTCAAACGCAACGTGCTCGAAACACTGCGCCAGCCGCTGGAGGAAGGCCAGGTCACCATTTCGCGCGCCGCCGGCAGCATGACTTTCCCGTCGCAATTCATGCTCATCGCTGCCATGAATCCGACACCTGACGGCAAAATGCCGCACGAGTCGCGCAACTCGCCTCGCGAGATTCAGAATTATCTGGGCCGGATTTCGGGACCGCTCCTCGACCGGATCGATCTTCATGTGGAAGTGCCGCAGGTGAAGCTGGCGGATATCACGGGCGAACGGACCGGCGAGTCGTCAAAGCAAATTCGGGAACGAGTTGTGGCTGCCCGCCAGCGGCAGCATCAACGATTCAAGGGCAGCCCCCGCCCCACATGCAACGCGCGCATGGGGAGCCGCGAGCTAAAACAGTACTGCGCGTTGGACGAGGGCACGCTGGAAATGTTGCGCCAGGCCATGAGCGATTTGAACCTGAGCGCTCGCGCTTACGACCGCATTTTGAAGGTCGCCCGCACCATCGCCGATCTGGCGGGCGCGGAAAAGATGGCCGCCGACTACATTTCCGAAGCGATCCAATACCGTTCCCTTGACCGGCAGCTATGGATGTGAGCCTAGGGCTTGTCCCAAGAGCGTTATGCTCCTGAACTTTGTCGCGAACTTTGTCGAAATGCCCCGAAATTCATTCCATTACTCGACAAAGTTTCCGACGAAGTTTTCGACAAAGTTTGGGTGAGGCCGTTTTGGGACAAGCTCTAAGCCTAAGACTATCGGAGGTAGCTTGAGCCGCGAGAAGCAATCCAGTTAGGGGCTGTCCCAGAACAGAGCTCCTTCCCTCCTTTGTCGGAAACCTTGTCGATTGGCGGGTATTTCGACAAAGTTCGCCGACGAAGTTTTCGACAAAGTTTCGAAACCGACGATTTTGGGACAAGCTCCAGTTAGTATCTTTAAGGTCCGCGAGATTTGCGGTCGGGTGTTGCATTCAGAGCGACGCCGGGCGTCAACCGAAGAGGGCTGGCGGGACAACCGCGGGGCGGGACGCTCACTCCGGTTTAAGGCTGGTTCCCGCGTGACTTTCCAGCCTGCTCGCCGCAGAGTCGGCGCGGTTGGATGATGAAAAGAGTCAAAACAGTCTCGCGCAGCGGCCGGTTCGCTCATGAGGCGGCCGCTGAGGTAGCCCGGTTCACGGAGTCGGTTTCCTTTGATTGGCGACTCTGGAAGCACGACATCCTCGGGTCGATGGCGCATGCGACGATGCTGCATTCGGCCGGTCTTTTGACGCGTCGCGAACTGGAATCGATCCTGGACGGCCTGGAGGAAATCGGGCGGGAGATCGGAGCCGGCAAGTTTCGCTGGCGCCGCGATCTCGAGGATGTCCACATGAACATCGAGGCGGCCCTGACTGAACGCGCGCCGGCGGGCGCGAAGCTGCATACAGGCCGTTCCCGGAACGATCAGGTGGCGCTGGATATGCGCCTGTGGTTGCGCGATGAGATCATCGGTTTGACCGATGAAATCGGCGGGCTGCAAAGAGCGCTGCTCGACCTCGGTTCGCGCCACCGGGACGTTTTAATTCCGGGCTACACGCATCTGCAGCGGGCGCAGCCGGTTTACCTTGCGCATCATTTGCTGGCTTATGTCGAAATGCTCGAACGCGACGTGCAGCGGCTGATTGACTGCTTTCGGCGAGTGAACGTCTGTCCGCTCGGTTCCGGCGCGATTGCCGGTTCCACCCTTCCGCTTCAGCGGGAGGAAATAGCGAAGTGGCTTGAGTTTGTGGATGGCAGGCGGCATCCGCAGCTTTCGCAGAACTCGATGGATGCGGTGAGCGACCGGGATTTCGCGGTCGAGTTTTGCAGCGCGACGGCGTTGCTGGCTGTTCACATTTCGCGTTTGGCTGAAGACCTTGTGTTGTGGGCAAGCGCGGAATTTGGGTTCATCAAGATGGCGGATGCCTACACCACAGGCTCCTCGCTCATGCCGCAAAAGAAGAATCCGGACGTGGCCGAACTGGCGCGCGGCAAGACGGGCAGGGCGGTGGGCAATCTCATGGCTCTTCTGACGCTCATTAAGGGTTTGCCCATGACCTACAATCGCGACCTGCAGGAGGACAAGGAACGGCTGTTCGATTCGGCGGATACGGCCCGCGCCACGGTGAAGATTCTGACGGGATTGGTCAATCAGAGCAGCGTGAACAAGGCCGCCTGCCAGCAAGCCGCGGCAGACCCGGCCCTTTTGGCCACCGACCTGGTGGATTATCTGGTGCGGAAAGGAATGTCCTTCCGCCAGGCCCATCATTTGGTGGGAGCTGTTGTCGCTCTGGCCGAAAAGCGCGGCCTGCCCCTGAACAGAGTTCCTTTGCCGGAGCTGGGTCAGTTGAGCGGGCTGTTCGGAACCGACGTGTCAAAGGTGTTCGATTTGAAAGAGGCCATGCTGCGCCGCACGTTGCCAGGCTCGCCCGGGACGAAAGAGGTCAGCCGGCAACTCGCGCGTTGGCAGAAGAAACTGGCCGGGGAACCTGCCCGACGAACGTCGAAAGCACGGCGTTCGACGCGCGAAGTGAAATAATGCGCGGATCAGTCTGAGGACCCGCCGGGATTGGCAAGGAACCGTGCAAGAGCGCAACCAGGATGCAAGGGCGGATTCGCCGCCTGCGACCATGCTTCATTTGCTGAAGCAAACATCGAGGTCGTTTTATCTAACACTCCGAATCCTGCCGCGAGGGATTCGGCATCCCATCGGGCTGGCCTATTTGCTGGCGCGGACTTCGGACACGATTGTGGACACGGAGATTGTTCCGCCGGGCGATCGTCTGCAGATGTTGGATCAGCTTCGGCAGCGGATTTTGGGCGCTTCCGATGAGGCGTTGAAGTTGAGGGACTTTTCAGGCCGGCAAAGCTCCATGCCCGAGCAGCAGTTGCTGGAACATGGGGAAGAGAACCTTGACCGGTTGAATCGACTCCCTTCGGCAGACCGCGAGCGGGTTCGAACGGTTCTGAGCATTATCATCAGCGGACAGGAACTTGATTTGACGCGGTTCGCCGGGGCGGGTCCGAAACGAATCGTTGCTCTGGAAACCGGGGAGGAGCTCGACGACTACACCTACCGCGTGGCGGGCTGCGTGGGGGAATTCTGGACCGGAATGTGCCGGGTCCATCTTTTTCCCGATGCGAAGCTGGACGAGGTGTTATTGCTTAGAAACGGAGTGCGGTTCGGCAAAGGACTTCAATTAGTCAACATCCTGCGGGACCTGCCCGCCGATCTCCGGCAGGGGCGCTGTTATTTGCCGTCCGCCGAGCTTGCGCGCCAGGGACTCGCTCCGGCAGACCTCCTCGATCCCGCCAAACAGGATCGGGTTCGGCCGGCTTACGACGTCTGGCTGGGGCGAGCCCGGGAACATCTGCGCGCTGGATGGGATTACACATGTTTGCTGCCCGCACGGCAGGTTCGGGTTCGGCTCGCCTGCGCATGGCCGATTCTGATCGGCGTGCGAACGTTGCAGCTTTTAAAAGCCGCCAATGTCCTTTGTCCCGAGCGGCCGGTGAAGATCAGGCGCGCCGAAGTGCGAAAGCTGATGTGGTTATCCGTGGCGCGCTATCCGTTCCGCAAAAGGTGGCGCAGGCTGCTTGAAGATGTCTCGTATTAAAGTTGGCGTGTCCTTTGCTAAGACACTTTTGAACTGAAAGCAGAACGGGCTTTGGGCGTGGCCGAAGCTAATTTTTATCCAGTTGCCTGCCTCCCCCGTTTGCAGTAATGAACGATTATGAAATGCTGCACTCGCCTTATGACATTGTGCCTGGTGGCGGCAGGCTTTGCCTCGGCCCCGGCGCAGCCCGCTGCACCGGAAAGGGTTGAACGGGCCGAACCGAACATCCGGAGCAGCCGCTTCGGCGATCCGAGAACTCTTCGTTCCGGCAGCCGGGACGCCTGGCGGACGAACGCGCCCGGCGGCAGGGTCGTGGCGCCAGCGCCGGGTCCCGACGGCGTCATGAGCCCGGAACAGGAAATGAACGCGCGGCAGATTTTGCGGGGCCCACGCCGTTACCCTCCTTCCCGTCCCACCGCGCCTGATCTTACGTTGCCTTATGACCCGATCCGTGCGAAGCGCGAAGCCGAGGAACGGGCACGTCGCGAGGCAGAGGAACGCCGTCTGATGCTGGACCATGTCGGAGGGCGCGAGCGGCCATCGCAGTTGATCCCTCTCGATTCCACTCCAGCCCCAGCCGCAACTACTCCGACCGATCCTGAAGAAGCGGCGCGGTTGGCGGAGATAGCCCGAATCGAAGCTGAAGTGATGAAGGCCAGGGAGCGCCGTGAACGAATGACCCCTCCAGGGATGACTCCCCGGCCGATCGATCCGGACAGGACGACTCTCGAACCTGTGGAAACTGGAGAAGACAAGCCAGCCGGTTCTGACCCTTCCGAGCAGCGCTCTGTTTTGGTTCCCTTGACCGTTCCGGAAAGCGCTCCTGCCAGACCAGCGCAGCCCGCGCCAGTTGCTCCCGCGGCCCCGCCCTCGCCGGCGACAACCGTGACTCCGGCTGCTCCGGATGCCGTCGCTCCACCCAGGATGGTTCAACCGACGGCCGAAGCGGTTCAGCCACGAGTGACTGCTCAGCCACCGGCGATTGCTCAGCCACCGACCGAACCGTTTCGGCCGCCGACAACTCCGGCTCGGCCACCCACGGAGCCAGTCCGACCCCCCACGGGGCCAGGCCGCCCCCCCACGGAGCCCGTCCGGCCCCCGACGGAGCCAGTCCGACCCCCGACGGAGCCGGTCCGGCCGCCAACGGAGCCAGTCCGACCACCGACCACTCCGGTTCAACCACCGACCGCTCCGGTTCAACCACCGACCGCTCCGGTTCAACCACCGACCGCTCCGGTTCAACCACCGACCGCTCCGGTT